>JAUILW010000645.1 GCA_030432795.1 Gammaproteobacteria bacterium | reverse complement strand
CCCGCTTCAGCAACCATCGACCCAGCAACGATCACACCAACCTCACAGGCAATGCGCTGCTCGCGCACCGGATGTTCAAAGACAAAGGCTGGGTACCAGGCGTATCGCTGGCAGGCCGGGACGACCCAGAACACCGGCAAATGCGACGGGTGTTCGATGAAGCGTTTCGCCCGAAACGGATCAACGACCTGGACCCGCAGGTGCGCGACCTCGCCTACGACCTCATAGGCAGTTTCATCGACGACGGGCGCTGTAACTTCGTGCGTCAGTTCGCCGTGCCCCTACCGCTGATCATCATCTGCCACCAGATGGGTGCACGGGCGGAAGACATCTGGCAGATCAAGGCATGGACGGACGCCTGGTTCAAGGGCACGGGCTTCGGCCTGACAACCGAACAGGTGATCTGGGCCACCGAGATGGAGATTCAAGCGCAGCACTACTTCCAGCCGATCTTCGAGCGTCTGCGCGAGGAACCCGATGGCACGCTGCTGTCCGACCTCGTCAACACGGAGATTCCGGAGTGGGGCCGACCACTCGACGACAACGAACTGCATGCGGTGATGATGCAGGACACGTTCGTCGGCGGCTCAGAGACCACCACCAACGCGCTGTCCGCCGGCATCATGCTGCTGGCGCGCAACCCCGATGTCTGGGCGCAGCTGAAGGCCGACCCGGAGCGTCACCTGAAGACCTTCTGTGAGGAGGTGGTACGCCTGGAAAGCCCGGTGCAGGGCCTGACCCGCACCGCAAAAACCGATATCGAGCTGCACGGCGTGACCATCCCGCAGGGTGCTGTGATCGACGCGCGGTTCGCCGCAGGCAACCGCGACCCACGCCAATTCGCATGCCCGCACGACATCGATCTGGATCGCCGCAACGCCGCCTCACACCTGGGCTTTTCCTCGGGCACCCACTACTGCCTCGGCGCGCCGCTGGCGCGGCGGGAGTTGTATTGGGGGTTCAAGGCGTTTGTGGACAACGTCGCCGACTTCCGGCTGGCTCCAGGCGAAAACGACCTGCGCCACTATCCGAACTACGCGCTACGCGCCCTGAACGCCCTGCACATCGAGTTCACCCGGGCCTGAGCCCTCAGGCGTCAGCCACGCGAACGATACGCGTCCCGACATTGCCGCCGGCCAGCAGATCGACGAACGCCGCCGGCGCGTTCTCCAGCCCCTGAACCTCGTCCACCCACACGGTGAGGCTGCCATCATCCATCCAGCCACTCAGTGCCTGTCTGGCCTCGGCGTAACGGTCGCGGTAGTCGAACACCAAAAAACCTTCCATGCGCACGCGTTTGTTTACCAGCAGCCCGGGCACGCCCCGCGGTCCTGGCGCTGGATCGCTGGTGTCGTACTGCGACACCACTCCGCAGCAGACGATACGGCCGTGCACGTTCATCAGCCGCAGCGCAGTGCCGAGGATGTCGCCGCCGGTGTTGTCGAAGTAGATGTCCACGCCATCAGCACACGCACCCTTCACCGCCGCACGAAAGCCGTCGTCCTTGTAGCTCACCGCGGCATCGAAGCCGAGCTCGTCCACCAGGCGCGCGCACTTCGCCTCACCGCCAGCCACACCAACGACGTGGCACCCTTTGATGCGGGCGATCTGGCCCACAAGATGCCCCACCGAGCCGGCTGCCGCGGATACCAGCACCGTCTGTCCGGGCTGCGGTTCACCCACCGCCAGCAGGCCGAAATAGGCGGTGAGGCCGTTGGTACCGAGCACGCCCAGGTAGTGCGCCGGGTCGACGCCGTCCGCCACCACGCTGACCTCGCTGGCAGCATGCACCGAGTAGTCCTGCCAGCCGCCCGGGCAGACCACCAGGTCGCCTTCAGCCACACCATCTGCACGGGACGCGACCACGCGCGCCACCGTGGTGCCGTTCATCACCACGCCGGTACGCGGCGCACCGGCGTAGCTCGCGCTACCCTGCAGGCCGGCGCGCGTGCCAGCGCCGATGGTAAGTGCCAGGGTTCGGCACAGCACCTCCCCGTCACCGGCTTCCGGCACCGGCTCGTGCACGAGCTTGTAATGGTCTGCTGCCAGCTTGCCCTGCGGCAGCGCGTCGATGAGCACTCTACGGTTTTCCACGCCTTTCCCCCGTTGGTTTGGTCGCCATTATCGGCTCATATACACTGCGCTGTCAGTTTTCAGGCAGGACCCGTGCAATGAGCAGCGCCAGACCAATTCTCTATGGGGTGCCTTTTTCACAGCCCGTGCGCGCCGTGATGTGGCTCATGCTGTACAAACAAA
>JAUILW010000644.1 GCA_030432795.1 Gammaproteobacteria bacterium | reverse complement strand
TATCGCTACACCCGGTTCAGGCCGGCAGAGCGCCAGCCAGCCATGCTGCAGCTCGACGAGGCCACAGCGCTACGCGTGAATCAGCTTGTGGACGCCGTGAACCTTGGGCGCGACCTCATCAACGCTCCGGCCGGACACCTGCTGCCGAGCCACATGGAGGCCGTGTTTCGCGAGGTGGGCACGCGCTTCGGCGCCAACGTCAGCGTGTGCACGGGCGATGCACTACTCGAGGCGGGTCACCGTACGATCCACGCCGTGGGCCGGGCATCCACCGACGCACCGCGGCTTCTGGACATGACCTGGGGCGATGCAGCGCACCCGAAGGTGACGCTCGTCGGTAAAGGGGTGTGCTTCGACAGCGGCGGGCTGGATCTCAAGCCGGCATCCAATATGCGGCTGATGAAGAAGGATATGGGCGGCGCTGCCACGGCGCTTGGTCTGGCGCAACTCGTCATGGCTCGCGCCCTGCCGGTGCGCCTGCGCCTGCTGATTCCCGCGGTGGAGAACGCGGTTTCCGGCAACGCCTACCGTCCAGGCGATGTCATCGAGACCTATCTCGGCACCACCGTTGAGATCGACAACACCGACGCTGAAGGGCGCCTGGTTCTGTGTGATGCTCTGGCGCTGGCCTGTGAGGAGCATCCCGACCTGATCGTGGACTTCGCAACCCTGACCGGCAGCGCCCGAAGCGCGGTTGGCACGGAGATTGGCGCCATGTTTGCGACGAACGACGACACCGCCGAGGCCATCTATCGCGGTGGGGTCGCGCAGGATGACGCGGTGTGGCGAATGCCGCTGCACGACGCCTACGACTACATGTTGAAGTCCCAGGTGGCCGATGCGGTGAACTCGCCTTCGTCTCCCTACGCTGGTGCCATTACCGCCGCTCTGTTTCTCAAGAAGTTCGTCAACGTCGAAGACTGGGTGCACTTCGACATCATGGCGTTCAACACCCGCGCCCGGCCCGGCCGGCCCGAGGGCGGCGAGGCCATGGGGCTGCGGGCCGTGTTTGCCCATCTGGAATCGCGCTATGGCGCTGCTTGAGGATCTCGAAACCGCCGCCGACGGGCAGCGCACCGCGCTCGACGCCGTGCTCAACGCCCTGCCCTATAACGAGCAGGGTCTGGTCGCCGGCATCGCCCAGGACGCCGACACCGGCGCCGTGCTCATGCTCGGTTGGATGGACCGCACCGCCATCGAACGCACGCTGGCCGACGGCTACGCCACCTATTACTCCCGCAGCCGCAAGACGTACTGGCGCAAAGGCGAAACATCTGGGCACCTGCAGGCGCTGGTGAGCCTGCGTTTCGACTGCGACGGCGACGCGCTGCTGCTCAGCGTTCGCCAGACCGGACCTGCCTGCCACACCAACCGGTCGACCTGTTTCTACCTGCGGGTGGAAGATGACCAGGTTGTCGTCGATCCGGTATAATCGCGCCATGGCTACGTTCCGATCCCATCCGCTACTGCCAAGCTGTTGTTGCTGCACGCACACGCACTGAAACCGCGCTCACCCGCCGCGCAAGCAGCACCCGCCACAGGATCGACATGAACACCACCATCTATCTGCACAACACCGCTACCGGTAAAAAAGAACCGTTCGAGCCGCTGGACCCGAACCGCGTGACCATGTACGTGTGCGGGCCGACGGTCTACAACTACGTGCACATCGGCAACGGCCGACCCGCCGTCGTGTTCGACGTGCTGGCACGCCTGCTGCGCACGCAGTTCAAGACGGTGGTGTACGCGAGCAACATCACCGACATCGATGACAAGATCAATGCTGCCGCACGGGATCTGGGCGAGCCGATCCAGACCATTGCGGATCGTTATGCAGCGAGCTACGAAGAAGATGTGGCAGCACTGTGGGTGCTGCCGCCGGACATCACGCCGCGCGCTACACACCATATCGACGCGATCATCGACCTCATCGAGAAGCTCATCGACAAGGGCCACGCCTACGAGGCCGACGGGCATGTGCTGTTCAGCGTCAACACCGACCCAGCCTACGGCACGCTTTCGCGACGCAGCCTCGACGACATGATTGACGGTGCGCGTGTTGAGGTGGCCCCCTACAAACGCGATGCAAAAGATTTCGTGTTGTGGAAGCCTTCTGACCACGACCTGCCTGGATGGGACAGCCCCTGGGGCCGCGGCCGGCCGGGCTGGCACATCGAATGCTCGGCCATGAGCTATCAGCACCTGGGCGAGGTGATCGACATTCATGGCGGCGGCTCCGACCTGGTGTTCCCGCATC
>JAUILW010000643.1 GCA_030432795.1 Gammaproteobacteria bacterium | reverse complement strand
TTGTGAGAGTCGCGCAGGTCTTTCCGGGCGATTTCAGCGATGCGGTTGAGGAATCTTTCAGGGTTGAGCCAGGGCAGTGTGTCGCTGTGTTCAACGCGCGCTTCGCTGATGGCGCGCCTGCCAGGTTCGGACACGGTCTGATAGCCACGCGAGTGCAGCTCCTGCAGAAGTGTCGATTTGCCTCCGCCGGAGCAACCGGAGATGACCACCAGCTTGCTCACGGTGTGCGTTGAAGCGGCCTGTTCGGTGTCGGCCCCAATGTTGACGCCCTGCCTTACTGGATCAGGATTGCGGATCGTGCACCAGGTCGTGTGTGGCTACCCCACAGCAATGATATTGGGGTCCCGAGGCTTCGGCTCTGATTCCTCGGCATTACGCACCGTATCCGCCACGCGGAACATAGGCACCTTGAGCATCTCTTTGAGCTCTTCGCTCGCACCGATGTCTTCCAGCGCCTGGTCCATGCACAGCAGCCATTGATCCCGTTCCTTTGGGCCGATGCGATAGGGTGCGTGCGGGTCGGTGAGACATACCGTGCCGTTGATGGCGAGGTACACGGGCGGGCCGCCCATCCACCCGGTGAGGTAGGTGGCGAGCTTGCGTTTGATCTCGTCGAGGTTCTCGGCGTGCATGGCGCGGACTTCGGCTGCCTGGGGCAGCCGATCCATCGCCTCGTAGAAAGCGTTTGCTAAGGCCTTGACGCCGTCTTCGCCGAGAATTTCGTAGGGCGTTTGTGCGCTCACGGTCTGTTGATCCACTCCTCCAGCAACATGTGGAAGTGGCGGGGCTTGGTCTCGCCATAGTTGGCGAAGATCACTTCAGGCACCTTCATGGCCTTCAGACCCCTCTGCACTTCCGGCATGTTCACTACATCCTGGTTGAACACCTTGGCGAGCATACCCAATTCCGGCGCATCTACCCAGTCGTCGTCCGGGCCCAGGTGGTGTACCGGGGCGGCTGGTGGTCGCGGCTGTCCTTCAGGCACCGGGTCCATGTACAGGCACTCCATGATGCACTCTTCATGGTTGTCGCCGTTTGGGCGGAAGCGGTAGACGATGCGGCTGAACGACCCCCAGGGATGGAAATTGGGGAACAGGGTCAGGTAGACGGAGTCCAGAAGTTCCGCGTCGCTGACGTTGTCCATGGCATCGCCCAGCGTCTTGCGGTAATTCTCGCGCACCGGCTCCGCCATCACCTCGCGCAGATTCTTGCCGGCCGGTACCTTGGGGGAGGGGGTGAGCGGTACGACGTTGCCGCCGGGCAGCTGCTTGCCGCCGATCCAGTCGATCATGTTGGGGTCCGCGTGGGTCATGTTGCCCTCCACCCAGGTGCCATCGGGGCGGAACTTGCTCACCTCGCCTCGGGCGTTGGTGACGTGCACGAGACCATCCAGGGCCATCTCATAGACGTGCCCGGTGAGCGCGTGCCGCAGCTTGGTGAACAGGCGGCCATCCGGCAGCGGTTCCCACTGGTTGCCGCTCACGTGTGGGCTTGGCGTGAAATTCGGCGACATGGCGCGGGAGTAGTTGCCGAACACGTCGTACTGCGTGTTGGCGTCGCCGATGCTCTCGAGGATGGTCGGGTGGGTGGCGATCACGTGATACGCCTCGCTGAACGCTTCCTGTGCCACCTTCCAGTTGCAGCGCAGAACCTTCGCCACGTGCGCGGACTTATAGCGGCGCTCGTACGGCACAGCCGGGAACTGATCCGACAGGTTGCCGATGAAATCTTCCAGTGGCTCGGCGTTCTCGTCGGGGTTGATGAAGATGAACCCGCCCCAGCGGCCAACTTTGACTTCGGGCAGGCTGTACCCGTCCTCGGTAACCGTGGGGAAATCCCAATGGCAGGGCACCTCCTTGAGCTTGCCGGACGTCTCCCAGGCCCAGCCGTGAAACGAGCAGCGAAACTCTCGTGCGTGTTTGCCGCCATGGCTTTTCAGTAGCCGGCCGCGGTGCAGGCACACGTTGTGGAAGGCTTTGAAGGTGTCTTCTGCGCTGCGCACCACGAGAAAGGAGAGGTGCGCGATGTCGTAGATCAGGTAGTCGCCGACGTCCGGGATGTCATCCTCGTGGCAGGCCATCTGCCAGGCGCGCTTCCAGACCTTTTCCACTTCGAGATCGTGAAACGCCCGGGAGGTGTAGCGTTCTGCCGGTACCACGGTGGGCCCTGCCGCCAGCGGTGATTCTACGCGGAAGATGTCCGCCACCGGGTGGCTGTCTTCGTCCAGCAGTGTTTGATAGGTGATGCCGGCGGAGCGGT
>JAUILW010000642.1 GCA_030432795.1 Gammaproteobacteria bacterium | reverse complement strand
GCCTGGTTGATCTCTTCGCGGGTGAAAGGAATCTCGAAGTCCATGATGTGCGCCGACTTGAACAGACGGTCGGTGTGTT
This sequence comes from Gammaproteobacteria bacterium, assembly GCA_030432795.1. Lineage (GTDB taxonomy): Bacteria > Pseudomonadota > Gammaproteobacteria > Pseudomonadales > Azotimanducaceae > SYFY01. Next base: position 2,184 of record JAUILW010000642.1, on the reverse strand, counting down.
CCTGTAAACGGAACACCTGCGGGCCGTTGGGCGTGTTGTAGCAACGCACGCCTTCGAATACACCCACGCCGTAATGCAGCGAATGGGTCAGCACGTGCACCGTGGCCTCACGCCAGGGCACAAGCCGGCCGTCCTGCCAGATCCAACCATCACGATCAGCGAAATTGCCTTCGCTCATGCCAATACACCTCTATCGATTTCGCTACTTCCCTCTGCCGACTGCAATACAACGCAATCAGCCGAACAAATGGTCCCACGCGCCGCGCACGATCTGGCGATGCTGCTCGAGCACCGCTTTCGCACGTTCGGGATTCGGAAGATCCAACGCCAGGCGATGCGCTTCCTTGCGTAAGGCAAGGTACGCTTCCGTGAGCGCCTCAGCCGTTTGTGCCTCGAGCACGCCGCTCGCCCCTGCCGCCTGCAAAATGCGCACATTATCCGAGAACTCGACGAGCGACGGGTGTGCGTGAGCGTGAGCCAGAACGAGGTATTGCACCATAAATTCGATATCGACGATACCGCCGCTACCCTGCTTGAGGTCGGCGTCATCGCCGAGGTGCGCAGCCATGCGCGCACGCATGGTCATCACCGCGCTTTTCAGTTCCGCCACGTCACGACGCTGACAGATGAGCTCGCGGCGCAGAGCTTCAAAGCGGTCTGCGAGGGCCTGGTCGCCAGCTACTGCGCGAGCCCGCACCAGCGCCTGAAGCTCCCAGGTCCAGGCTTGTTTTCTATGGTAAGCATGAAACGCATCGAGGCTGGAAATCATCGTGCCCGCATTGCCGGAAGGACGCAGGCGCATGTCTATCTCGTACAGCGCGCCGTGATAGGTGCGCGCCGTAAGTACATGCAGCAGGCGCCGTGCCAGGCGGTGCAGAAACTGCGAACGCTCGTCCTCGAAGCCGTGGATGAACACCAGATCCAGATCGGAATTGGGGCCGAGCTCGATACCACCCAGCTTGCCGTAGCCAACGATCACGAAGGGGCGCGTTGCGGGACCGTCGCACTCCCGCCAGGCAATATCGAGCGCCTGCTCGAGCAGAACTTCAGCAAGGTGGGTGTAGTAATCGCTCACCTGCATCAGCGGTAACAGACCGCGCAGCTCCAGCAGCGCTACAGCAAAGGCATGCTGTTGACGAAACTCGCGCAAAACATCGAGCAGGCGTTCTTCGCCTTGGTCGCGCACGCTGTCGATGCGAATGCGCAACTCATCAGCGAGCACCTCACGACCCGGCAGGCCTGAGTCCCTTCGGTCATCGAGCAGCACATCAAGCTGCATGGGAGCATCGCGCACGCGATCGGCGAGCCACTGGCTGCGCGCCAGCAGATCCACCAGCAGCGCGCGGGCCCGTGGGTTTTCCTGCAACAAAACGAGGTAGGCAGAGCGTCGCAATACCGCGCGCAGAATCGGACACAGGCGCTCGAGAATGGCACGGGCATCCGGGCGATCCTTGAGATCTTCCAGTACCAGCGGCATCAGCGCATCGAGCCGCTCGCGCCCTTCCACACCAACGCTCTTTCGGTCGCGCGCACTAACCAGCCCCGCCAGCTCCCGGGCACAGGCCGTTGCCTCGCCCAAACCCATGGCATCCAGGCTTTCCGCATCATGCTCATCCCAACCGAGTCTTTGCGCGGCGGGTTGCACCGGCGCGATAGCATCGCTGAAAAAAGCCAGCGCAAGCCGCCGATGTTCAGCCAGCACCTCGTAAAACGCATCGTAATCCGCAAAACCCATCATGGCTGCCACCGCCTCCTGCCGCGCGGCCGATTGCGGCAGCTCCTGGGTCTGCTCATCGGCAAGCGCCTGCACGCTGTGCTCCGCATCCCGCAGAAATCGGTAGGCCCGCGCCAGGGCGTCCGCATCAAAGCCGTTGAGATGACCCAACCGGGCAAGCGCAGGTAACACCAACAGCAGGTTCGATTCCTGCAGCTCCGCCTGCCGACCGCCCCAGATCATCTGCAGCACCTGCACGGCGAACTCGATGTCGCGAATGCCGCCGGGACCCAGCTTGAGATTGCGCTCGTCGTGGCGCTCTTTGACGATGCGCGCCTTCATGTCGCGCAGCGAATGGATGGCGCCAAAATCCAGGTAACGGCGGAAGGTGAATGGTTTGAGCGCCCTGAGCATCTCTTCGCCGGCCGCTATGTCGCCGGCGCAGGCACGCGCCTTGATGAACGCGTAGC
>JAUILW010000641.1 GCA_030432795.1 Gammaproteobacteria bacterium | reverse complement strand
CCTCCCCGTCCTGCTGCCAGCGGGTACGCATGGACAGGCTGTCCTTGCCCACCGGTATGGCCACACCCAGCGCCGGGCAGAACTCCATGCCCACCGCACGCACCCCTTCGAACAACGCCTGATCCTCACCCGCAGCACCCGCCGCGGCCATCCAGTTGGCAGAGAGCACGACGCGGTCGAGAGATACCACATCGGCACTGAACAGGTTGGTCAACGACTCGGCGACCGCCATGCGCGCCGAAGCGGCTGCATTGATGAGCGCCAGTGGCGACCGCTCGCCCATGGCAAATGCTTCACCGTGCACGGTGTTGTATCCGGCAATGGTCACCGCCGCATCTGCCACAGGCACCTGCCAGGGGCCGACCATCTGCTCCTGAGCTACGAGGCCGGTGATGCTGCGGTCGCCGATGGTGATGAGAAACTGCTTGCTGGCCACCGCCGGAAATCTCAGCACCCGTTGCACCGCTTCGGCGAGCGTCACATCCTCCAGCGCAAGCGTTGGTCGCTGCGGATGCTGGGTGTCAAAGGCGCGCGACATTTTCGGCGGTTTGCCGAAAAGCACATCCAGCGGCAGATCCACCGGCTTGTTATCGAAGTGACTGTCCTGTACCGCCAGATGCTGCTCAGCCGTGGCATCGCCCACATGGGCGTACGGACAACGCTCGCGGGCGCAGATGGCCTCGAAGCGTGGCAGCGCGTCAGCGCGTATGCCGAGCACGTAGCGCTCCTGCGCCTCGTTGCACCAGATCTCCAGAGGGCTCATGCCCAGATCTGCGTTGGGCACATCGCGCAGCTGAAAGCGGCCACCGGCGCCCGCATCCTTGACCAGCTCCGGCAGGGCATTGGATAAACCGCCGGCGCCAACGTCGTGAATCAACAGAATGGGATTGTCCTCGCCCAGCGCGGTGCAAGCGTCGATCACCTCCTGGCAGCGCCTTTCCATCTCGGCGTTGTCCCGCTGCACGGAGGCGAAGTCGAGGTCCGTGGCGCTCATACCGGAAGCCATGCTGGAAGCTGCGCCACCGCCGAGGCCGATGAGCATGGCCGGGCCGCCAAGCACCACCAGCGCCGTGCCCGGCGGGAACGTCGTACTTTCCACGTGCTCTGCACGCACCATGCCCACGCCGCCGGCGATCATCACCGGCTTGTGATAACCACGCACGCGGCCCGCATGCTCCTCGAGCTCCATGGTGCGGAAGTAACCGGCCAGGGCCGGACGGCCGTACTCGTTGTTGAACGATGCCGCACCGATGGGGCCTTCGAGCATGATGTCCAACGCTGTAACGATGTGCTCCGGCTTGCCCGTGCGCACTTCCCAGGGTTGCGGGTCCTCCGGCAGGTTCAGGTGCGAGGTGGTGAAGCCGGTCAGGCCCGCTTTGGGTTTCGAACCCCGGCCCACTGCGCCCTCGTCGCGAATCTCGCCCCCCGATCCAGTGGCGGCGCCGGGGTAAGGCGCGATGGCCGTGGGATGGTTGTGTGTCTCCACCTTCATCAGCACGTGCACCGGCTCGCGCACGTAGCCATAGGCGTGACTGTCCGGATCTACCCACAGGCGCTCCGCCTCAAATCCTTCGATCACCGCTGCGTTGTCCCGGTAAGCGCTGAGCACACCGCGGCCGTTGATGGCCTGGAAGGTGTTGCGGATCATGTCGAACAGGGAGCGCGACCAGGGTTCGCCGTCCACCGTCCAGTCGGCGTTGAAGATCTTGTGACGACAGTGTTCAGAGTTCGCCTGCGCGAACATCATCAGCTCAACATCCGTCGGGTCACGATCGAGGCGGGTGTATGCGGCGCGCAGATAGTCAATTTCGTCTGCCGACAGAGCAAGACCGAAGCTGACGTTGGCATCTTCCAGGTCCGCCAGGGGTACGCGGCTCAGCGGCTTCGGTTGCGCATCGGAAAACACGTCCGCGAAATCCCCATCCGCCACCCAGCGTGACGTCATACGATCAAACAGCACCTCTTTGCGCAGCTCACTACCGCCTTCGACAAACCAACGCACACCGCGCTCAACGCGCCGTACCGCATCGAGCCCGACGATGCGAAAAATGTCGCTGGCCTTGCTGGACCAGGGCGACACGGTTCCAGCACGCGGCAGCACCACGCCCACGCATGCACCACGACGCTGTGGCAGCCCGCTCTGCGGTCCGTAGCACAATAACGCTTCGGCTCGCTCGCGCTCCTGCTCGTCGAGCGGTCGGCTGAGGCTCAGCAGATGCACATACTCCGCATACAACACACCGTCCGGCAGCGCCGGCGAGAAGC
>JAUILW010000640.1 GCA_030432795.1 Gammaproteobacteria bacterium | reverse complement strand
CCTCGTTACTGCGAACGCCACGAAGCCAGTCCACTTCGATGGCGCTGAGCACCGAGCGCTGGTCCGCATTGAGGTTACCGTAGGTGAATGCCTTGCCTCGGCCCGTGTTGTCGTCATAGGTCAGCACAACCCGTGTGTTGGGGTTCAGGCCATCCATTCGCACCGCAGCGCGCCATAGCGGGTTGTCCGCGTCGACCACACCGGTACTCGGATCCACGGACAGGGCGCGCAGGTCACCGTTGTGAAACTTGGGATTGAAGAAGCCGCGATACTCCACGGTTTCTTCCCGCAAGGCCGTGGAGTTGAACGCCACCGCCGACACGGACACCGAGCTGTCGGCAAACTCGCTGAACGCCGTCTGGAACACCTGGCTCAACAGCACGGGGTTATTGGCCTGCAGAAACTGACCACGCCCGTTCACCGCGGCGTGCAGCATGTCATCGATCTTGGTCTGCGTGCTGATGGTCGGCCGTAGCCATGGGAATGGCTGGGTGTAGTCGGTGGGAATGTCGTCGATAGTGAAGTTGCCCGCCAACCCGAAGCCCACCGTGTAGGTCTTCATGTGCTGGTGCATGATCTCACCCTCATCGCCGAATGCGCTCAGCGGCGCACCCTGCTGATCGCGCTCCGTGGTCGGCACACCGTTGGTCAGATCCGGATGCAGATCCCGCTCGTAGTAGTACATGGCGACATCCGCCAGGGTGGACGACCAGCTGTCCTCGTAGCGACCGCCGTCGAAGGGCGTATTGCTCGAAGCGCCGCCTTGGCCCTGCCGGTCGTGGTTGGAGATACTGAAGCTGCCGTTCCACTCGCCGTCGGAGAACAGCAGCGTGAAGTTGTTCTGGCACTGCCCCTCAGGCGCTGCCTGCACCGGACAGTTGGCGCTGCCTGGCGCACTACCGCTGGTGAAGAATGCATTGCCGGACACGCACTCGAAGGTACGCCCGGCACGATCCAGCGCCAGCCGCAGCGGCGTACCGCCGGCGGAGTACATGTTGTACACCTCATCCAACAGCGCCCGCTTGTGGCCGAGTCGGTAGGAGGCGTTAAGGCTGTCGATGGCCTCACGGTTGCCGGTCTTGTTCAGCACCGTGTACCCCATGCGCAGGTTCGACGCACCGGCAATCGCCCGGCCGAGCGAGGCTTTGGCCGTGTACTCCCGAGAGCGGTAGTAGGTAAACCAGTTGGCGAAGTTCTGGATCTCCTGCGCGTAGGTGCAGGTGTTGGGATTGCCGTCGTCGGCAGCGCAATCCACGCGCGCGGGACCGCCGGGGTAGGAGCTCAACACCGTGCCGTCGTTGAGCGTGTAGTTGGCACGGATATCGATGCGTTGGCCCATCTGGTTTGGTGTGGGGAGGCTGCCTTCCGGCGCGGTCGTGGTGTAGTAATGTGCCAGATGTACACCGTTGTTGGTGACGTGCTTCCAACCGTTGCTGTCGTTTCGGGTGGTAGGCACGTAGTAGGAGGTATAGGAGAGATTCTCGCTCGTCAGATTGACCGTGCGAATGGTTGCATCATAAGGATCCAGGCGCGCCGCAGTGGGATTCGCGTCGGGAAATTCCTGGCCATCGCGCGCGAGGCCCACCCATGGCTCGTAGAAAATCTCCGGGTTGTAATAGATCGGGTTGAACTGGGCGTTCCAGGCTCGCCATACCCCGTAGTTCTCGTTGATAAAATTGTTGTCGTTGTCCAGCGTCTCCTGCGTGGGCAACGCGTAGTAATAGCTCGTGTACATATTGGTAGGAAACTGATGGGTATAGCCAAAGGTCGTAGCGTAAGACCGCATCCACGACTGTTTGAACGGCGTATTGTTGAGCTCCATCATGTTACCCGGCCCGGGCACCATGATGGACCAGTCCATCGATCCCGAATCGTCCATCACCACCAGCACGTTAGCTTCGGCGCTCACGGCATCTTCCAAAGGCACATCCGCCAGATCGAAGATCTGCGTCACCTCATCGGGCGGATCAATGGCGACTTCCGGGTCGTCAGGGTCGATGACGATGGTCACCACTGCCATGGCGGAGGAGTCGTCGCCTGCAATCGGCAGGTCGTTGTACTGCACGGTGAAGGTCAAATCCGGGCCCGCGTAGTCGCCGGGCGGAACGAAGTCGAAGGCACCAGTCGCGGTATCTATACTGAGCGAACCGACGGCCGGGGGGCTGACCAGCGTGATGATCATATCGTCGCCATCGTCGTCAATGGTCTGCGTGAACAGACCATTGCTGGCATCCACCGCAAGCGAAGTACCTTCTTCCACCGTGT
>JAUILW010000639.1 GCA_030432795.1 Gammaproteobacteria bacterium | reverse complement strand
CTGGTCGATGAGGGCCATGCCAGCCAGGTGACCGAACTGTTCACCCAGGACGGCCAGTTCATGATTGAGGGCGCGATCGACGCCTCCGGCAGCGATGCCCTGGCCAGGCTATTCGCGGCTCGAGAAGCCGACAAGGCAAGGCGTACGCGCCACTGCCTCAGCAACTTTTCGTTTATCCAGGTTTCAGACGACGAGGCACGAGGACGTGCGACGCTGATGGTGTTCGTGCTTGGTGAGGGCGGTGCGCCCAATGCCTTGGCAGACGTGGAGGATTGCTACCGGACGGAAGGAGGCCACTGGCGCATCGCCGCGCGCACCACCACGCCCTTGTAGCCTAATCCGTACGGGCCGGCACGGGCCTCACTGGCCCGAGCCGGCAGCAGATTCCAAAGCCCCTGATGCGTTCAATCCAGAACGATATGCCCCGCCAGCGCCAGCGTGCGCGCCTCAACGCTCTGCACTTCCACAAAGCCTTGTGAGCTCGCAGGATTCAAGCCATCGCTCGCTTCCATGGACGCGTGCTCCTCGAAGTACAGCGAAGCCGGGCAGTCTCTGAGCGCCTGGAAGTAGCAGTTGCCTTTATACAACCCGAGCACCACCACGCCCGTGGCCTGCTCCGTCAGGGCATCGATTCCTTTCTTGGCTGCCCGCGTGGACGGGTCGTAGTAGCGGCCGTCGTAGAGCTGATCCGAGATGTGTTGGGAGAGATGTCTGAACAGGTCGCTGGCGCGCCGGTCGAGCACCGCCTGATAGAGTGACATGAGCGCAAACCCGAGAATCTCCATGCCGGGCGCCTCGTATACGCCACGGCTCTTGGTGCCGATCACGCGGTTTTCCAGGGCATTGCGCATCCAGATGCCGTTGCGCCCGCCGATCTCGTTGGCGCGCAACATGATGTCGAACGCATCGCCCGATTCGCCGTTGATGGCCACACAGCGGCCCTGCTCGAAGGCAAACTCCACGGACTCCACACGATCCGGCGCTTTTTCCGGCCAAACACCCATGATCGGGTCGACAATCTGCGAAGAGGTCTCGAGGCTTTCCAGGTCTTCCGCCTCGTGGGAAAGACCCGCGAGGTTGGCATCCGTGGAGTAGCGCTTGCGATTATCGCCCAGTGAGGCTTCGATGCCCTGCGCCTGCAGGTACTCCGCCATCTGCTTGCGCCCGGGGAAACGCTCGAGAAGCTCCGGGTCGCGCCACGGCGCGTACACACTCATCTCCGGCGCCAGCACGTTGGTGTAGCGCTCGAAACGAATCTGATCGTTACCGCGGCCCGTAGCGCCGTGAGACAGCACATCGCACCCTTCCGCGCGCATGGCGTCGAGCAGGCCACGCACCATCACCGCCCGGCCGATGCCGGTCGTGTTCCAGTAGCCGCCGTCGTAGCGGGCCTGGTACTTGAGCACTTCGAAGCAGCCTTCGGCCATCTCCGCGCGCAGGTCCACCACCCGGGTTTCCGCACCGGTGGGACGCATCTTTTCCACGACGCCGGAGATGTCGTCTTCGTCCGGCTGCGCGAGATCTGCCGTAAAACACAGTACTTCCACACCGTGGCTGCGCAGAACGTGCGTCACGGTCTTGCTGTCCAGACCACCGGACACGCAGATTCCAACTTTGCGGGACTGAAGATCCTCGAGGCGCATGATGTACCCTAACTCGTCACAACTGTTGAACGGCGCGCATCATACCGTTTTCAACGCTCGAGCGCGCTTGGCTGGTCACACCGTCAGCAGCCCCTGCACCACGGGAAACACGCGCCCGCCAACGCGCAGCGTGTCGCCAATCTGCAGGTACAGCCGCGACGGCCGGTTGATCTCCACCCCCTGATCCACCACCACGTCGAAGCTGCCGCCACGCAGCTGGCGCAGGTACGCGGCGAAGGCTGTATTGGCGCTGCCGGTAGCTGCGTCTTCACGTGGGCCGCCAGAGTCAAAAAACATGCGGGAGGCAAAGTCTGCGGCCGGCTCGTACGAGTCCTCGGTAAACGCGAAGACACACTGCACGCCATCCTCCAACAGCCGGGCCCGCAGCTCTGGGTGCAGGCGAATGGCGCGCAGATGCGCAAGGCTGGTGAGGCCGATCAGCACAAACCGCGGCCCAACCTGTGCCAGCATGGGCGGGTAATCCGGATGCACGGCGTCCGCCGGCAGCCCCAGCAGCTCCGCCGCCTGATCGTAGCCTCCTTGAAACGACACTTCCGGCGGCTCCATGAAACCGATGCCATCGGCAAAGCGCACAGGCACGTGGCCAACCTGCAGGTCGAGG
>JAUILW010000638.1 GCA_030432795.1 Gammaproteobacteria bacterium | reverse complement strand
CTTCGCTGCGCAGGATCATCCGGTTGCCCACCGCGTCCATATCCACCACACGCAGCGTGCTTGGGTTGCCTGGGAGTGCGCGCTCCAACTGGGCAAACACCGCCTGCCACTCGGTGTCGAACCATCTGGTGTTACGTACCTCGGTCCAATAGCTTGTCTGGATGGGACGCTTGGTTTCCGGGTGGAGCAGCAGGTGCGAGATATCATGATGCTCATCGGTTGCCAGTGTCTCCTGCACGCTGCCGTCCGCCAGGGAAACACGATGAATACCCAGGGTGTCCCGGCCGTTGTTGGCAGACACCCAGACGCTTTTGTTGTCGGCAGCAAACCCTAAAAGCCTGGGCGCGCTCTCGCCGGATAGCTGCTGAAATGGGACATCCTTCAGTTTGCCGTTTTCTACGAGGTAGGCATCGACGCCACCCTGCTCGCGAACGTCGACCGCCATGCGCAGATCGCCCTTCTCGTCGGCAATCCAGGACTCAATGCTCGGATGGTGGCGACGTACCCGGTGCAGGCGGTTGTTGTAGATGTTCAAGCGGTAAACCGTTGGCTGCTGGGGATCGTCGCGCCGGATCTGTATGAGGATGTGTTTCGGATCGTCCGGCAGCCAGCTGATCACATCGTCCTGCGTTGGGTCGTTCCACTCCAGATCTTCGCCTGCGTTGCTGATTGCCTTGGGTACCAGCTGAAGCTGATCGCTGCCGTCCACGTCCACCGCCAGCAGACGCGTTGCGATGGTGCGCCCATCGCGATACCAGCGAGCACCGAGGGTTATGTCGCCCGCAGTAAGCCGGATAAAGGCTCGGATGGAGCAGACGATGCGCGTATCGTTGGCGAATCGACACCAGTTGAAGGCGAACTCGTCAGGGTCCGAGGCCATGAGCAGTTTGGACTCTCCGCTGCGCATATCCATGATCGTGGCGTGATAAGTGCCTTCGAGCGCCCTGAGCACCACGGCCTTCGTGCCATCGCGTGATAGCGAGATATCACCGATCGGCGGCAGCCTCGCGAAAGACGCTGCTGATGGTGGTTCTTCGGCAGTGACCGCGCGCGATCCGGTGCTGCAGGCGAACAGCAACAGCGTGGTGAGCAGCAGCCTGTTCAATGGACAGTCCTTGTCATGATGCTTCCCTCTTCTCGTCGTACAGAACTCTAAAACCTGCCGTTCGTACGCTGCTGTGTCAACCAGGGCGCGATGGGCGCCATCAGGAATGCGTCGAACAGCACGACCCCGTATGCGATGGACTGCACCGTCCACCAGTAGGGCAGCTCCGTAGGCAGTGACAGGGCGAGGGCCAGGGTCACCGCGCCGCGAAGTCCCAGCAGGGCGATGCAGCCCTGCTCGGCGATGCTGAGCGGCGGGCGCGTCCACAGGCGTGTTATGCCCAGGCACAGAAACGTTGCTATTGCGCGAGCCGCCAGCACAGCGCCGATGCCGATCAGCATGGCAAGCCATCGCTCGGCGAACATCGCCCAGGTGACCGTGAAGCCCGCAAGGAGAAACAGGAAGCCTCCGGCGGTGTCCTCCAGCGTGTCCAGAAATGTGTCCCGGCGAATGAGCGGATTGGCGATGAGGCCCGCTACAAGCACGCACATGATGCCGGAGGCGTGGGCAAACACCGCTCCGTGGTAGAAGGCGAGCGCTGCAAACAGGAGCAGCCAGTGGCGCAGCGTATGGTTTGCCGAGCGCGAGAGCGTCCAGCGCAACGCAAAGCCGCAAATGGCTCCGAGGAGTATGCCGCCAAAGAATTCACGGGCGAACAGCCGCATCGTGTCCGACAGGAACGCGCCGTCCGCAGAGCCTTGTGTGGCGAGTGCGAGCGTAAGAGCGGCGCCGAACAGCGCCACGGCGGTGCCGTCGTTGAACAGGCTCTCACCCTCCAGCAACTCCGTCACACGGGACTGCCCGCCCTGGCTCGTGACCGCGGCCGGGTCGGTGGCTGCGAGCAGCACGCCGGTGAGCAGTGCTGCGGCGATGGGAAATCCTGTGGGGTGGCCAATGCCGTAGTACACCGCTAGAGCAACTCCGGCGGTGGTGATGACGATGGCAACGAGCGCCAGCAATAGAATGGAAGCGATGTGGCTGCGCAGTGTCCATCGGTTCAGCGTCAGTGCCGTCAGGAACACGAGTACCGGCAATAGCACGTCGATGACGAGGTCATGAAAGTGCTGCCAACGCAGGCCGCTGTCGATGCCGAAGTGGGTGACAGCAGCTCCGACCGTCATGCCGAGCGGCAGTTGCGTGGTGGGCAGTGGCAGCCGGTTGCCA
>JAUILW010000056.1 GCA_030432795.1 Gammaproteobacteria bacterium | reverse complement strand
TAGCGACTCATCCAGACGCTCCGTCCCCTTGAGCGTGACCACGCGGGTGTGCATACCCTCGGCGTCGAAGAGCTCATCCGCCCAACGGATGCGGCCATCACCACCCGATAGAAAATCCTCCGCGCTGGCGCCGAGCAGATCGATGATCGCTTCACGGCCGGCTACCGCCTCGCCCTGCTCGTAGCTGTCGGTGAGCAGCTGCAGCACCTCCCGCAGGCTTGCATCCTCAGCGATGGCGGTGAGCACGGGCTGTGCCTCAGCCAGGCGGTCTGCCATGTCGTCGAGATCATCCAGCGACAGATACAGCAGCGCATGATCGCGCAGGAAGGCGGCGTTCTGCGGTGCATGCACCGCGCGAAACGCCGCGTCGCCACGCACCCGCGCTTCGATGGCTTTGGCGGTCTCCTCCACCGCCCCGAACGAGTCGCCGTGCACGACCACCACCATGGTCTTCACCATGTCGGGAAAGGCGTCGCGAAACGCATCGAACTGCACGCGCCAGTCGGATGTCTGGTCAATGAGACCGTTGAGATCGGAGTTCAGCCGAAATCGATCCGCCACATAGAAGCTGCTGGCGATCGTCGTCAGCGTCACCGCGATCAGCACCCACCAGGCCTTCGCCTGCACCCATCCAACCCAGCGGACGAGCGCGTCACTCATCGTCGAATTCGTCGAAAAAGTCGTCCATGGGTGGATGGCCGTCGTAGATCACGTATTTACGCCGCTGGTAGTAGGCATCGCGGGTAAACGCATAAGGGTCGAGTGCGGCGGCATCACGTGCATCCGTGGCGGGCAGCGCCTCAGCACGGGTGCTCATGAGATCGAGAAGGCTTACCCACCAGGCGTAGCCACCGCCGAGCAGCAGTCCTGGGGTTGCGCCATGCAGAATCTGTCCCGGAGCATCGCGTACGGTGCTCGGTCCCAACGGCGGCAGGTAAAGATAGCGGGAGCGCGTCACTCCCCACACCGCAAGGGTCTGCCCGAAGTCCTCACCGGAGGGATCGATGCCGCTGTCGGAAGCCACATCGATCAGGCCGCCGATGCCGATGGTGGAATTGATCACCACGCGGGTCAGGTCACCTGCAGCCGCCGCGGGTTTGCCCTGCAGCAGGGCGTTTAGCGCGCCGTCCACATCGCGCAGGTTGGCGAAGAAGTTCGCAACGCCCTGCTCGGCCCAGTTGGGCATGACCCAGCGATAGCCGCGGGCCACCGGTTGCAGGATTCGTCGGTCGAGCGCATCGAATGCCCTATACACAGGACGATTCACCGATTCGTGGGGATCATGGGGCTCGTAGGCGCCCACCGGTTCGCCGCCCGGAACCGTGCTGCAGCCGCTGATTGCCGCCAGCACGAGGAGCGCGCACAGGCTACTCCCCGCTCGCGCTGAGCTCGACGATGTTCTCTTCGATGTGTGCCAGTAGCGCACCGTAACCTTGCTCCTTGAGGATGCTGCTGTAGTCTGCCCTCCGCAACGACAGGTCGCTCACGCCGCTGGCCACCACGTTGAACACCTTATCACCGCGAAAATAGTAGTCGATAGGCACGCGCTCACCGGAGGATCGGACGATCTCCGTCCGCACCACCGCGCCCGTTCGCGACATCTCCTCACCCAGCACCTCAAAGCGCTGGCCGGCAAAGCTGTCGAATCGATCGGCGTAGGTGACGACGATCAGCCGCTCCAGTGCACCTTCGAGATCAGCACGCTGAGACTCGTCGAACTCCCGCCAGGCACGACCCGTGCTGATGCGGACGATGTTGGTGACGTCGAACAACGCCTGCACCACAGGCTGCAGCCCTGCAGCGCGCGCGTCGCTTGCGCACTCGCACTGCATGGCGGCCAGCAGCGCCTCGTGCAATCGGTCGATGCGCGCGGTGGCGCTTTCCCCATATGCGGCTGTAGCCCCGGATAACAGCCAGCCCAGGAACGTTGCTGCGAGCCACGCCCTCACTGAACGAACACCAGACTGAGCCATGGGATATAGGTAATGAGCGCAAGTGCAGCGAGCAACACGAGCATGAACGGCAGGCTCGCAGCGTAGAGTTCCAACAGCGGTTTCTTGAAGCGGTAGCTGGCAATGAACAGGTTCATGCCAACGGGTGGCGTGAAATAGCCGATCTGCATGTTGGCCAGGAAGATGATGCCGAGGTGCACCGGGTGGATTCCATAACCCATCGCCACCGGCAGCAGCAGCGGCACCATGATGACGATGGCGGCAAAGATGTCGAGCACCGCGCCCAGCAGCAGCAGGAGTATGTTCAGGAGCAGCAGGAAACCCAGCGGGCTCGACACGTGGGTCTGCATGAACTCAAAGAGCGCCTGCGGCACTTCCGCGTCAACCAGGAAATTGGTGAACGCCAGCGCCACACCGAGAATCAGCAGGATACCGCCCACCATGACCATGGAGTCCACCATGATCTTCGGCAGCTCCCGCCAGCGAATATCGCGGTAGAGCATCACTTCGACGATGGTGACGTAAGCGGCGGTGACCGCAGCAGCGTCCGACACCGCGAAAAAGCCGCTGAAAACCCCACCCAGCACCACCAGTGGTAACGGCAGCTCATAGCGCGCCGCCCACAACGCCGCACGCACGTCCGCCCAGTGGAATGGCGTGCGCGGCACCTCACCACCCCGATGCTTCCACAACGTCCACGCCGTGAGCATGCCGAGCATCACCAGTATCGGCAGCACACCGGCCTTGAACAGATCGACGATGGCGATATTCACTTCCATCTGCTGCGCCACCACGCCGTAGAGAATCAGCGGCACCGACGGCACGATGAGGAGCCCGAGGCTCCCGGAAGAGGTAACCAGCCCAAGGCTGAAGCGCTCGCTGAACCCGCCTTTCATCAGCGCCGGGAGCAACAGCGCACCCAACGCAACGATGGTCACACCGGATGCACCGGTGAGCGCCGTGAACACCGCGCAGGCGACGAAACCCACCACCGCCAGGCCACTCGGCAGAAAGCCGAACAGGCTCTGCACCAGATTCACCAGGCGCTCCGAGGTGCGCGACTCGCTCAGCACGTAACCTGCATAGGTAAACAGCGGCAAAGTAATGAGCAACGGCGTGTTGGCAATGCCGCTCACGGAGATGGCGATGCTCTCCAGCGGTATCTCCATGGCAACGAAGCCGAGCATGGTGGCGCCAAGCATCACCACAAACAGCGGCATGCCCGCCAGCGCCAGAAATATGAGCGCTACCGCTCCCAGCCAGATCACAGTGGATCTCTCAGCGGTGGATGAATGACATGCGCGATGTAGCGCAGGCACATGACGACAACGCCAAAGGGAATGATGGCTTCGGTCACCCACAACGGCACCGTGGCGAAGGCGATGTCGCCGTACTGGTAGGACTCCTGCACCGTGCGAAAGCTGATCCAGGCAAAGGCGCCGAGCAGCACAGCCGTCGCCAGGGCAACCATGCGCTGCAGCCAGGGCATGAAGCGCGGCGGTGCCAGACGGCTGAGGATATCGATGCGGATGTGCTCGTCCTTGCGGGAGGCGACCATGCCACCGAACAAAGCCACCCACAGCACCAGCACGCGCACCAGGGCGTCACCCCAGTGCAGCCCGGTATCGAAAAAATTGCGGGCGATCACCTGCCAGGCCGCGACGCTCATCATGCCGCTGAACAGCAGCACGAGCACCGCGTGTTCCAGCAGGCGGATCCAGCGCATGAGCGTCAGGAGCCCCCGCGCAGTGCGGCCAGCGCGCTTTGGAAATCCGCGTACAGCGACGCGTCGATATGTCCGCCGGCGGCGAAATCGTCGCTGGATTTACGCGCCAACGCCTGCCACTCCGCAGCATGTTCCGGGCTCGCGGTATGCCACTGAATGCCCTGTGCGGCCAACGCCTGTTTGGCGCTCTCGTCGTCCTGCCGAGCGCTTGCATCTACCTCGGCAACCGCCGCACCAAACACCTCGCGCACCACAGCCGCATCTTCCGCGCCAAGCTTTTTGAACTGGCGGTCGCTGACCACCAGGGAGCCGTAGACGTACATCAGCGGCAGGTCGAGGCCGTGCTTGACCTGGGTATGCCACTGCAGCGCAATGGTGCCCACGGGTGGCGCTGCGATGGCATTGATGAGCCCCGTCTGCAGGCCTGTCAGTACTCCCGCAATGGACAGCGGGATGGCGCTGATCTCAAAACCATTCAGCAGACGCACCGCGTCCGGGTCGTTGTCAGGCACCCACACTTTCTGTTCGCGCACCTGCTGCACGCTGGACAGCGGCACACTTGCCATGGCGTAGGCGAATCCCACCTCGGCGAGACCGAAGCTGACGAACCCGTTCGACTCGAGACCTGCCAGCAGGCGCTGATCGAACTGCGCGCGAATGGCCAGCGCTTCCTGCGCCGAGCGAAACGCCAGAGGCAGGCTGTAAAGCTGAATGTTCTGATCCACCGGAATCAGGCCGCCGGAGGTGAGTACCGCACCATGCAGCTGGCCAACGCGGATCTTGCGCAGCACCGACTTGTCATCACCCATCACGCCGCCGGGATAGAACTTGAATTTCACCCGCCCATCGGTGCGCTTCGCCACTTCGCTGCCCGCCTGACGCAGCTTCTTCATCCACACGGACCCATCGGGCGATACAGCGGCGATCTTGATCGTCACAGCGTGCGCCGGCAGTGCGGCCAGCAGGCAGAACGCCACAACCGCGCCCCACCGTTTAGAAATAGTCATCTGCGCTCTCCAGCAATTCGCGCGCGCGGCCTTTGGCCACGGTATTCATCAAGGTTAGACCAGGCGCCTGAACCGGCGCTGACAGCACCTCATCGAGCAGCGTATCGTGCAGCTCGCGGTCGAAAACGAGACGCGCATAGCTTTCCGCAAACATCACCTTGGCGAGCAGGTTGCGGCCTTCGGACAGCGCCACCGCGCGTTCGAAATGCGCCCGGCCCACATCCGGCTTGCCGCCCATGGCCGGCGGAAACAGTGTCTCGAACACGCCCAGGTACAGGTGCACGCCACCATCGTCGTAGCTTTCGTCCAGCGCCTGCACACGCTGCATGAGTGCCTTTACCCGGCCAAGCTGGGCGATGGCGTTGAAGTCATCGCTGTTCGCCTGCATCCAGCCAGCCCAGCTGGCACCGAGGCCAAACAACAGCGGCACATCGGCCTCGTCGCGCTGTGCAAGCCATGCCTCGAAGCGATCGAACGGCCGCGACTCCAGCCCGCAACCGTCTTTGATCGACAGGCAGACTGCACGAAATGACAGATCCCTGGCCTTGGTGTGCATGCGCATGGCCCGCTCGGGGGCATCTACGAAGGCGGATGCATAGGCGGAGTTGAGCTGAGCGGCGGTTTGCAGCAGGCCTGCGTCTTCCGGACTGCCGCTCACCAGGCCGTCGATGAGGATCAGGTAGGCCGGTGCGCCGTCGCGCACGAGTTCGATGTCTTCGCTGTCGAGGATGGCCGACGACAGATCGTCGGTGAGTCCCTGTACCGTGCCGGACAACAGGCTTGCGCAAGCTCCTTGCGCAAGTAGCGCCAGCAAGGCGATCAGCTTGATCGTGGTTCGAATCATTCGAATGTGCCGATTATTCAGGCGCCTTTTGGGCCGCGCATTTTGCCAGCCGCCGCACCGCAATTACAAAGGCGGCTGTCGGACAGATTTCAGCCGCCTGTGGCCTTGCGTACCGCCTCAAGGACGTCATCCAGCGGCGGCCGCTGGCGATAGCCCGGCACCGCGAACTTGGCGAGCAGTTCACCGCTCGGGCTCAGCACCAGGATACCGGGGTGCGGGATACCATATGCCGCATGGCCCGGCTCGTAGTCTTCGTTGCGCACGCCCAGGGCTTCCACATGCCGCGCTTCCACATCGCCCAGCATCGGGTAGCCTAGACCCGCCTGCGTGTGGAAACCGGCACGCAGCGCTTCGCTGTCGTACGTCATACCGGCAACGCGTACGCCGAGGGCTTCGAATTCGTCTCTACGGGATTCCAGTTGCACGAACTGGCGCTTGCAGAAGGGTCACCAGTCTGCGGATCGATTGAGAAACAGCACCAGACCCTTTTCGCCGCTGAGATCGTTCAACGTGCGCGGCTGGCCGTTCTGATCCTCTGCAGAGATGGAAACCTCGGTGCCGAGCGACGGCCCCCATGCGGTCGCATAGTCTTCCGCCTGCGCGAGCGAGGCGATCATCAGTACAACGGCGAAAAGTGCAGATCTCACGGTGCTCACCAGCTATATCACCCAAAGTTTGACCCAGATAGCGCGGGAAGTTCCGCACGTTCACGGGTAACCTGAACGGCGGCAAGACTATCACGGAGCCCCGCACATGAGTGAACCCCTCATCCTCGTGGACTATCCCGCAGACGGTGTGGCGCTCGTCACCCTCAACCGGCCGGATGCGCTGAACGCGCTGTCGAGCGGCCTGCGCAACGCCATCGCCGACACCTTCACGGAGCTTGCAACCGACGATCGAGCACAGGCGATCGTCCTCACCGGCGCAGGCCGGGCTTTCACCGTGGGACTGGACCTCAAAGAGCTGGGCGGCGAAGTGGCCCCGGACGCAAAGCTTTCGGCCGATCCAGCAGACGCCATGGCGGCTTGTCCGAAGCCGATCATCGGCGCGGTGAACGGATTCGCCATCACCGGCGGCTTCGAGCTTGCGCTGATGTGCGATTTTCTCATCGCCAGCCCCACCGCACGCTTCGCCGACACCCACGCGCGGGTCGGCGTGGTGCCCGGATGGGGGTTATCGCAGCGGCTGCCTCGATTGATCGGCATCAACCGCGCCAAAGAGTTGAGCCTCACCGGCAACTATCTCGATGCCGAGACGGCCTGCGCCTGGGGGCTGGTCAACCGCGTGGTACCGGCGGATGCGCTGATCGCCACCTGCACGGCGCTCGCATCCGACATCGTTTCCACGGAGCCCGTTACCCGTGCGCAGATCAAGCGCATCATGGACCTCGGCTGGGCAACGAGCCTCGGTGACGGTCTCGCCATCGAGGCTGAAGCCAGTCGCGCCCACGCGCGCGCCACCCAACGTGCCGAATTCGTAGCGGCTAACCGTTCCGATATTCAAGCCCGTGGACGCAGTCAATCGGGGAACTGACGAATCTTGCGTATACTGACTTCAGAGAGGCTGCAGATAGATCCATGCAAGAGATAACGTACCCGCACGAGGCACATCCCACCGCCGGCACGACCGTAGAGGTCGCACCCGGCGTGCGCTGGCTCACCATGCCCATGGGCGGCGGCTCGCTGAGCCACATCAACCTCTATCTGCTCGAGGATGACGACGGATGGTGGGTGGTGGATACGGGTCTCGCGCTGCAGTCCGTGCACGATCTGTGGCACGAGATCTTCGCGAAGGAGCTCGGCGGCAAACCTGTGCGCGGCGTGATCTGCACCCACTTTCATCCGGACCACACCGGTCAGGCGGGCATGATCACCGATCACTTCCGCTGCAACTTCTACATGACCCGCGGCGAGTACTACCAGGCCCGCGCATTCAGCGGCGGGCCTGGCTCCAGCCATTCGAGCTGGCGCGGGCTCGAGTTCTATAAACGCGCCGGCATGCCCGACGACTACGTGGAGCAGCTGCAGTCGCTGTGGCAGCACCGCTCCAAAGACGGCATGTCCATGCAGGAAATGCCATCCGGCTTCGTGGCGCTGCGCCACGGCGATGAGCTGACCATCGGCGGGCGCACCTGGCGCGTGGCGGTGGGCCGCGGCCACTCGCCGGAGCACGCGTGTCTGTACTGTGCGGAGTTGCGCGTGCTGTTGTCAGGCGATCAGATATTGCCGGTGATCACCTCCAACGTGAGCGTGCACCCCACCGAACCGGAATCCAATCCGTTGAACCTGTGGATGAAGTCGTGCGATGCGTTTCTGCGCACCCCCGACGACACCCTCATCCTGCCTGCGCACAACCTGCCGTTCTACGGCGTGCGCACCCGGCTGCGGGATCTGATGGACCACCACGAAGACCGCATGCTGGCCATCGAGGAAGCCTGCGTGACACCGCAGACGGCCAAGGATCTGCTGCCGGTGCTGTTCTCCCGCAAGCTCGATCCGCGGCAGATGATGATGGCGCTGGGTGAAGCCATCGCCCACCTGCACCTGCTGATGCATCGCAACCGCATAGAGCGCCGCCTCGGCGAAGACGGCCGTTACCGCTTCCGCTCCATCGACCCGAAGCTATCCAGGCGATCGCACCCACATGCAGGCCCCAGCGCCGAGCCGCAGTTGGTGTAAGTAACTGGACGCGCGCGCCCGCATTGCGGAAATCACCTTCAAACTGCTGCGCTGGGCCAACGACCACGTACCGCCCGTGGTGCGCTCGGTCGTAGGCCTGCTGTTCATGATCGGCGGCGTGCTGGGCTTTCTGCCGATTCTCGGCTTCTGGATGCTGCCGCTGGGTGCCGCGTTCATTGCTCTGGACATTCCTCCCATGCGCGCCCGCATCCACCGCTGGATGGAGAAGCTGCACGCCCGCGCCTATCCAGGGGAACACTACACACCCACGGACCGCAGCCAGCCCTGAGCAGCGGCGCTCCCTTGGCGAACGCCACGGAGCGGCTTACCCTCTGAGCACCACCACAGAAGAAACGAACATGCAGGAAACCTGGCGCTGGTTCGGCCCGGACGACACGGTCACACTGGAAAACGTTGTGCAGGCAGGCGCGACCGGGGTCGTCACCGCCCTGGATCACATCGCCACCGGCGATGTCTGGCCGCTGGCAGACATCGCCGAACGCAAGCAGCTCATCGAGTCCTACGGGCTCACGTGGGCGGTGGTGGAGAGCGTACCGGTTTCAAATGCCATCAAGTCGCGCTCCGGTCCGTTTGAAGCCCACATCGCCAATTATCAGCAGACCGTGCGCAACCTGGGCCAGGCGGGCGTGGGCTGCGTGTGCTACAACTTCATGCCAGTGGTGGACTGGACCCGCACCAATCTCACCTACGACCTGCCCAACCGCAGCCAGGCGCTGCGTTTTGAGATGACAGACTTCGCCGCTTACGACATCCACGTGCTGCAGCGCCCGGGCGCTCAGGCCAGCTACCCTGCGGACATCGTCCAGCGCGCGCAGACCCGGTACCAGGCGATGAACGCCGAGGAGATCGCCGCACTGGAGAAGAACATCATCGCCGGCCTGCCGGGCGGCGAAGGCTCCTACGACCGCGACGGCATCCGCGCCGCTATCGAGACATTCGCAGCGTTCGGCAACGAGCAGTTCCGTGAACATCTGTTTGCGTTTCTGCGTGAGGTGCTGCCGGTCGCCGAGGCCGCCGGCGTGGTGATGGCCATCCATCCGGACGACCCGCCTTTTTCGTTGTTCGGCCTGCCCCGCATCCTCTCCACCGCGGCGGATGCCCGCGCCCTGCTACAGGCGATCCCGAGCGCCGCCAACGGCCTGACCATGTGCGCTGGTTCCTACGGCGCCCGCGGCGACAACGACCTGGTCGCCATGATCCGCGAATTTCACGCGAACATTCAGTTCGTCCACCTGCGCAATGTGCGCCGGGAGCAGGATGGCTCCTTCTTTGAAAGTGAGCACCTCGACGGTGACAACGACATCGTTGGCATCGTCGGCGCGCTGCTGGATGAGGAGCAGCGCAGAGGCCGCCACATCCCCATGCGGCCGGACCACGGCCACACCCTCGGCGAAGAGAAGGGCAACACCCGCGTACGGCCGGGCTACTCGTTCGCAGGGCGCATGAAGGGCCTGGCGGAGCTGCGCGGCGTGATCCACGCCCTCGAGACGCTGCGCCGTTGAGCCTGCTGCACCCGGACCGCCTGTTCCCGGCTGAGTCTGGGCAGCGCGCCATCGCCCGGCGCCTGTTTGCCGAGGTGGAGCACCTGCCGATCGTCAGCCCACACGGCCACACGGATCCGGCCTGGTTCGCCGACAACGCCCCATTCGCCAACCCGGCGGCACTCCTCATCCAACCGGACCATTACGTGTTCCGAATGCTCTACAGCCAGGGTGTGCCGCTCACCACCATTGGCATTGCTGCCAATGGTGAAGAGGCAGCGGCACCCGAGGCGGCGTGGCACGCCTTCGCGGAGCACTACCATCTGTTCCGTGGCACTCCCACCGACCTGTGGATGCGGCATGTGTTCGGTGCGGTATTCGGCATCGAGGAGCCGCTGACGCCGGAAAGCGCTGGGCGCTACTACGCCACCATCGACGCAGCCCTGCGCACCGACGCCTTCCGCCCGCGGGCGCTCTACGAACGCTTCAACATCGACTGGCTGGCCACCACCGAATCACCAACCGACGACCTGCGCCACCACGCCGCCCTGCAGGCGGACCCCTGGCCGGGACGCGTGATCACCACGTTTCGGCCCGATCCCGTGCTGGACCCGGAGTTCGAAGGCTTTCACGACAACCTGGCCACACTCGCTGAGCTGACAGGCGAAGACACGCACACCTGGCGCGGTTACCTTGCAGCGCTGGCGAACCGCCGGGCATTCTTCCGCGCCCACGGCGCCACCGCCACGGATCATGGCCACCCCACGCCGGCAACGGCTGACCTGCCCGCGGCAGAGGCCAGGCACCTGTTCGAGCGTGTCTGCCGCGGCGGCGTCAGCGCCGCCGACGCGGAGCTGTTTCGTGCGCAGATGCTCACCGAGATGGCGCGCATGAGCGTGGACGACGGCATGGTCATGCAGTTGCACCCCGGTTCTTTCCGCAACCACAATGCGAAGCTTTTTGCGCGCTATGGCCGTGACAAAGGCGCCGACATACCCGTGCGCACAAGCTACGTAGAGGCCCTGAAGCCACTGCTCGACCGGTTCGGCAACCGGGCGGACTTCACGCTGATTCTGTTCACCCTGGACGAGTCAACCTACAGCCGTGAGCTCAGCCCCCTGGCCGGCCACTACCCCTGCCTGCGCCTCGGACCCGCCTGGTGGTTTCATGACAGCCCCCAGGGGATGTTGCGCTTCCGCGAGCAGGCCACCGAAACCGCGGGGTTCTACAACACCGTGGGGTTCAACGACGATACGCGGGCGTTTCTCTCCATACCCGCCCGGCACGACGTAGCGCGGCGCGTGGACTGCGCCTTTCTTGCCCGCCTGGTAGCCGAGCACCGGCTGGCAGAAGACGAAGCCGCGGAGCTCGCGGTGGATCTGGCCGGCAATCTCGCCCGGCAGGCGTACAAACTGTCGTGACCTGGCAGGGCCCACCGCCACCGATCGACCGCGGCGCGCATGGGGCTGGCATCCTGCACCTTGGCATCGGCGCTTTTCACCGCGCGCACCAGGCCGTGTACACGCAAGCAGCACTCGCGCAGCACGGCGGCGACTGGCTGATCCGCGGCGCCAGCATCCGCAGCGATGGTGTACGCGCACAGCTCGCTGGCCAAAACTGCCTCTACAGCAACTGGACGCGCAGCACAGAACGGGACGACGCTGAGGTCATCGCCTGTCTGTACTCCGTGCTGAGCACAGCACACGATGGTGCTGATGCCATCGTCGCCGCCATCGCTGACCCGGCGACGCGCATCGTCTCGCTGACGATCACCGAGAAGGGCTATTGCGCCACCAGAGACGGCACACTCGACACCGCTCACCCGGACATCCTTGCGGATCTCAACCAGCAGGTGCCCCGCTCCGCCATCGGCTATCTGGTGCGGGGAATCGCTGCGCGGAGGAAGCGCTCGGGCGCACCGCTGACGGTGCTCAGCTGTGACAATCTGACGAACAACGGCGCCCTGACACGCGCCGTCACCCGCTCGCTCGCTATGGAACTCGCGCCGGACGCGCTGACCTGGATCGATGACCATGTCGCCTTTCCTTCGAGCATGGTCGACCGCATCGTGCCCGCCGTGCGTGACGAGGATCTGGCCACCTTCGCCGACCGCTTCGGCTACCGCGACGACGCCCTGGTGATGGGAGAAGCCTGGTCGCAGTGGGTAATGGAGGATCGCTTCCCCGGCGGCCGGCCCCGCTGGGAAGCCGCTGGGGCGCAACTGGTGCACGACGTCACGCCGTTCGAAGTTGCCAAGCTGCGGCTACTGAACGCCAGCCACTCAGCCTGCGCCTACCTTGGGCTGCTCGCTGGTCACACCTTTGTGCACGAAGCCATGGCCGATCCTGCGATCCGCTCCTTCGTCGTCGAGCTGATGGAGCGGGAGGTAACGCCAACGCTCAACCCACTGCCGGGAACGGATTTCAGCGCGTACCGCGCCTCCGTGCTGAGCCGCTTCGACAACGCAGCCGTGCCGTATCGCACCGCACAGGTCGCCATGGACGGCTCCATGAAGTTGCCGCAGCGCCT
>JAUILW010000637.1 GCA_030432795.1 Gammaproteobacteria bacterium | reverse complement strand
CCGAGCAGGGTGTCGTTGAAACCTGAGCCGGTGAGGTTTTCGATGCTGGTGAAGTTGTCGCTGGCGCCATCACCGTCGTTGGAGGCGTTGCCAGCCGCCAGATCCGCTGTAACTGCCGAGGCGGCGTTGGTGTAGTCCGCCGTGTCCGAGCCTGTTCCACCGATCAGTTCATCGACACCTCCCCTGCCGCGCAGAACATCGTTGCCTGCGCCGCCATCCAGCGTGTTGGCCAGGCCGTCACCAATGAGCAGGTCATCGCTGTTGGACCCCGTCACGTTTTCGATGCTCACGAGCACGTCGTTCGAGCCGTCGCCGTCATTCGTGGCGGCGTTGGCCGACAGATCGACAACGACGCCAGCGGCAGCCAGCGTGTAGTCCGCCGTGTCCGTACCCGTCCCGCCATCCAGGGCATCGACACCACCGCGTCCCCGCAGCACATCGTCCTGGGCACCGCCGGCCAGCGCGTTTCCAGCGGCATTGCCGGTGATCGTATCGGCAAAACCGGAGCCGATGACATTCTCGATCCCAGACAGGGTATCCGATCCGCCGTCGCCATCGTTCAGCGCCGTGCCAGCCCCCAGGTCCACGATAATGGAGGCACCGGCATTCGCGTAGGTTGCCGTGTCAGAGCCATCACCTCCGATCAGCGCATCGTCGCCGCCACGGCCTTCCAGCAGATCGTCGCCATCGCTGCCGGACAGGGCGTTTGCCAGACCGTCGCCGACGATGGTGTCGGAACCCAGCGTACCAATGATGTTTTCAACATTCTGCAGGCTGTCATTGGCGTCACCTGTAACGTTGACTGACACTGGAGTGGCACCGTTCAACGTCACGCTGATCGCGGTCAGACCGGAGCCTGAGTAGTCCATGGTATCCACGCCGACACCACCGTCCACGGTGTCCGCGCCCAGGCTGCCGAGAATGACGTCATCACCGTCGCCCGCCGTGATGCCATCCGTACCATCGCCGCCATCCAGCGTATCGTTGCCGTCACCACCGCTGATGGTGTCGTCTCCGCCCATACCGAAAAGACCGTTTGCCAGAGCATCGCCTGAGATCACGTCATTGCCGGCGGAGCCGATGACGTTTTCTATATTGCTCACCTGGTCGTCGTCCCCACCAGTCACCGAAACAGTGGCAGGTGTTGCGCCGTTCAGGTTGACGCTGATAGAGGTCACGGCAAGCGCCGAGTAGTCGACGGTGTCGGTTCCGCTGCCACCATCCATCGTGTCCGTGCCAGCGCTGGCAACGAAGGTGTCCGCGCCGGTTCCGCCGCTCAGCGTGTCGTTGCCACCGGCGCCGTCGAGGATGTCGTCACCGGCGCCTCCGGAAAGCGTGTTGTCAGCGGCATCACCGGTCAGATCATCCTCGCCTGATGAGCCGATGATCGCTTCGAAGTTGGCAATGGTGTCATTCGTGCCGTCAGCTACCACGACCGTGGTGCTGACACCGCCGTTGAGCGTAAGCGTGATGCCGGAGGTTCCGGACAGGGTCGAGTAGTCGAGGGTATCGAAGCCAAGACCACCATCCAGATCGTCGGCGCCTGCAGACGCGAAGAACTGGTCGTCACCGTCACCGCTATCAACGGTATCTGCTGCAGCGGACGTGGTGATCACGTCATCGAAGTCGGTTGCGGTAAACACTTCAAAACCGGAAATGAAATCCGTGAAGCTGCCCGAAGCAATCACGACACCGCTGGCAATGTTCAGCGTCACACCAACACCCAGGGTGTCGTAGCGCAACTCGTCGAGAGCACCGGCGCCGCCTGCAAGCGTGTCGTTACCCAGACTGCCGGTAATCACATCGTTGCCGCCGCCACCGTCGATATTGTTCGCCGCTGAATCGCCGCTGATGACGTCATCGCCCGCTGTGCCTACAACGTTCTCGATATTCCTGACGGTATCGTTCGTGCCACCGGAGACCGTAACCGTCGTATCCGTACTGGTGTTGAGCACCACGGAGATTGCAGCGGCGGCCGAGGCCGAGTAATCGAGCGTGTCAGAGCCCGTGCCACCGTCATATGTGTCCCCACCGTCAGACGCAAAGAAATCATCATCACCGCCCGCTCCGCTGAGTACGTTGGCTGACGCGTTGCCGGTGATGCTGTCAGCACCATTGCCGCCGGTGATGTTCTCGATGTTGCGTATCGTATCCGTACCCGCGCCGTTGATGGTGACGGTGCTATTACCGGTGTCCTGCAGCACGACGGAAACAGCCGTGGCACCGCTTGCCGCCGCATAGGACAGGGTGTCGACACCGGCGTTACCGTCGTACGT
>JAUILW010000636.1 GCA_030432795.1 Gammaproteobacteria bacterium | reverse complement strand
CCGGCCGAGGATGTGCAGGCAACACTGGTAGCATTCACGGCGCAATCCATAGCCCGCGACATCCCCGTCGATACCGAGTCGGTGTTCGTGTGCGGGGGCGGCCGCATGAACGGCGCGTTGATGCGAGAGCTGGCGACGCTGCTGACAATTCCTGTAGCCCCAACAGAAGCGCTCAGCGTAGATGGTGATGCCATCGAAGCGGCTGCATTCGCGTGGCTCGCCTACCGTCGAGTCAACGGTCTACCAGGCAATGCATCAACGGTGACCGGTGCCTCGGGTGAGCGGGTTTTGGGAGCGATCTACCCCCCATGAGCCAGGCGCGCCATGTACCGCATCGCAGCGGGAAGCTACTGATGTAGGGAAATGGTCTAAATGGCGAAGGAGTTGCCGCACCCGCAGGTGCTGGAAGCGTTGGGGTTCTCCACCACGAAACGCGCGCCGTGCAGATCTTCGCGGTAATTGATCTCTGCTCCGAGCAGATACTGGTAGCTGAGGCTGTCCACCACCATGCGCACGCCGGCGTTCTCTACAACGGCGTCGTCGTCAGCAATCTCGTCGTCAAATGTGAAACCGTAGGAAAAGCCACTGCAGCCCCCGCCCGTTACAAATACCCGGAGGTTCAGGCGCTCATCGCCTTCTTCGGCTACCAGCGCGGCCACCTTGGCTGCGGCCGCTGCGGAGAAGCGAATGTCAACGGAGTTCGTCATATCGCAATTCTAACACCAACCGAGGGGTCAACTGGGACTGTCCTTCTTGCGCTCAGGCAACGGGTGCACGTTGTCTTCGCCGGCGAGATCTTCCGCATGTACCAGCTGGCCCTCCACTCGGGCCCCGAGCTGCATCTCGATCAGTCGATAGTAGACGTTCCCGTGAATTGCCGCCTTATCCGCAAGCTCTACCCGAGTCTTGCCAAAGATGTCCCCATCGACCCGGCCATTGATCGTCACGCTGGGCACACGTATCTCGCCCCGCACCGAGCCGCCTTCGCTGACCAGTACCGACGCGCCTTCTTCGTCGGCAATCACGTTGCCTTCAATGTGGCCGTATACGAACAGCTGATTCTTAAAATGAACGTCGCCGACGATCTGCGTTTCCACAGCGATGAGCGTTATACCCTGATCTGTCTTCTTTCTAAGCATCAGCTTGCCTCGATGAGCCAATCGAAGGTGCGCTGCAGGTTTGCTTCCCGACTACCCTGTCGCGTCACCGTCACCACCACTCGGAGCGGCTCGAAGCCCTCCGGGATCTGCATGGTTCCGCTGAAATCCTGAAAGTAGCGGAACCGGTACTTCAAAGGATAGTCCGTATTGGGCTCAATTTCCGTGAGAGGAAGCACTACCTGCTCGCCTGCACGCTCGCCCACCACGTCCAGAGTCACCGAGCCCTGTACTACCGCTCGCCGCGCCTCCACCTGCGTCAGGAGCAGCTCGTAGCGAAAGGCGCGGGAGCCATCGAGCGCGAGAAGCGCCAGCTCAGCGATCTGCAATCCCCGCTCGAGGCTCGATGGCGCCATCAGGCTCCGATAAAACGTCACCTCTTCATTGAGGTGTGCCTGCGCATCGTGCATCTGCTCGAGCGACGCGCGAAGCTCGTCGGCGGTGGCACGATCTACCCGAGCAGCCACTTCAGCGTCGACCAGATCCTTCTTCAGGCGCTTGATCTCCCGCTGCTGTTCGCCAATACGTGTGCTCAGTTCGAGCGTGTCGCCCGAGACCAGGCCGTAGCGGTACAGACCATATCGATACGCGCTAAAGAGCATGGCGATACCAACCACCACCAGACAAGCGATGACCAGCAACCGTGTACCGCGTCCGTGCACACGCACGACACGTACTTCCCTTTGGCTAGGCAACCCTCGCTCCGCAACATCTACAGCGTCTGCGTATACTACCGTGCTTGCAGGACAGGCGCGTGGGGATCAGGGTGAGCGTGAGAGATCGATTCAACATCGAGTTCTTCCGGCGCCGGCTGGCCCACGTGGACGCGTTACCGCAACTCGTGGTCATCGCCATCGGCGTCGGGCTGTTTACCGGAGCGGTCATCATCGGCTTCCGCCTCAGCGTCGATAGCCTGCTCAATCAGCTTCTCGACGGCCAGCCCGAGCGGTTTGAATCCCTGAGCTTCTCAGCCCGCGCAATGCTGGTACTCACCGGCGCAGGGCTAATCGGCCTGCTTCTGCAATGGTTTACCCCTTCCGAACGGCGGGTAGGGGTAGTACATGTGATGGAGCGGCTGAGCCTGCACCAGGGCTACCTGCCTCTCAAGAACGCGGTGCTTCAGTT
>JAUILW010000635.1 GCA_030432795.1 Gammaproteobacteria bacterium | reverse complement strand
TCTCCATGATTGCCAGGCGCGGTGTGGGCTCGCCCGGGGTCACAAAGGTCGTGCACCACCAGGCACCGTGCATGAGCCGCGTGGCGGCCCCCAGGCGCATGCCTTCCCGAATGGCGTCGCCCGTGTTCGAGCGTACGCCTGCGCTCCATTCAGTGTTGGTAGGCTTCGGCAGATAGGTGTCGCGCATCTGCTGATTGTGCTCGAAGCCGCCAGCCGCCAGAACTACACCTTTGCGGGCGCGCACGCGGGTCGCAGCACCTCCGCGCATGACCACAGCGCCCACTACCGTACCGCTGTCATCGGTGAGCAGCTCCTGCATGGGAGAGTCGAGCCACAACGGAATGCCGCGTTTCTTCATGGACAGATACAGCCGCGCCACACCGGCGGAGCCGGTACACAACCGCCGTGCCACACCGCCCCACTTGAAAAGCCATGGCAGATCCAGCAACCACTTGCCCACCAGTTTTGCAGACAGGCCGAGCCAGCCCTTGGTGCGCGCAGTGAGCATGGCTGCCTCTACCTGAGTGAAGTGGATGTAGCCGAACATGCGCATCATGTGGTGCGTGAGGGTCAGGTTGCCGAAGTCGTCGCCGAGCTCGGAACCGTTGATCGGCTCAGGTTCCATGGAGCGGTGTCCGGCACGGGCACCGGGCAGGTCGGTGTAGTAGTCGGGGTAGTGCTCGAGCGTGCGGTAGCGCACGTCGGTGTGCTCGTGCAGGAAGTCGATCATTTTCGGGCCGTTACGCAGATACGCATCCAGCATCTCCCCCGGCACATCGTTGCCGGGAATGGTCTGCCGGAGGTACTCCCGCGCATCTTCGAACGAATCCTGCGCGCCAGCTTCGCGCGCGTAGCGGTTGCAGGGAATCCACACCCCACCGCCGGACACAGCACTGGTACCGCCGAACTTGTCGGCCTTTTCCACCACAAGCACGTCGCCTGCGCCCATCTGATGGCAACACAACGCGGCCGTCATGGCGCCGTTGCCGCTGCCCACCACCAGCACGTCCACCGCGTGATCGAACTGCTCAGTCCCCATACTGCACCACCCCCGCCACCGATCGGCCGGCAAAAACCGAGGCGATCGTATCATCCGTGTAGGCCAGATGGACGGCCGAGTTGTAGATGACGCGGCTGGCGCGCATGCACCAGCGGCCGTCGAGTTTTACATACACATCGTCATAGAGGCCGCTGGCCAGCGTGATGGTGCGCGCCTCGGTGTTGACGTTGCGGTAGTCGAAGCTCCACCGCCCCTCGGCAGCGCTCGGGCTCTGCCAGCGAATCTCGGCGTTAGCGCCATGATGCAGGTCGAGAATAAAGGGGAAGTTCGCTGCCTGCACGAACAGGTCCACAAACGACTCGCGCGTGTCGAATGCACCCACGTGCCCGTAGTCGATCTCAACCCGCCCCGGAGCGAAGCAGCCGAGTATTGTCTGCGCGTCCTTCAGATCGCACGCATTCAGGTAGCGTGCCTTGAGCTGGCGAATCGCCTCGATATCTTCGAGGCGCTGCAGGCGTTGGTCCACGCCCCCTCCCCTGTCGATGAAAACGCACCATTATACCGGCCACATGGCAGGGGAGCGTCAGCCGTCCAGCGATAGCGCGAACAGCTGATCGTAGGCGAGCGGCAAGGGCGGCCGGAGAAACCCAAGCGCTTTGACGTCTTCTATCCACTGCGCCAGCGGCATCGCCTTGGAGTAGCTTGCACCCCCAACCGCCCGCGCCATGGAGGCAAGCGCACCCTCAACCAACTCGGCGCAGGTGATCTTGCAGCGCAACACCGCCTCGATCGCCCGGTCATCTTCACGCTCCACCGCCGCCAGCGCACCGGCAAATGCCTGCTCCGCCAACCAGAGCTGATTCTGGCTGCGCAGCCACTCCACACGCTCGTAGCTGCGCAAGCCGTCCCGGCGCTTGGCCACCCTGGGTGTGGCAAAGGCTCGAGCGTTGTCTGCTACACCCAGCACGACAGCAGTGAACAGCAGGCTGCTCATCTGCCCGGTGACATGCGCCGACATCTGCAGAACCTGCGATGAGGCGGTCTTCACCACTGGAAAGTCGGAAAAGCGAAATGCATGGGACTGCGTGGCAGCCATGCCAATGCCATCCCACTCGGCCAGAAGGGTACAGCCCGTGGAGCCGTCCCAGGGCTCGTCCCGATAGCGCAGGTAGAACAGCTCCGGACCCTCAGCGCCATCGCAGACACCGGTGGTGATCATCCACTGCGAGAATCCAGAGCCGCTGCCGAAGTGCTTATCACCGCTCAAACGGTAGCCACCATCCACGCTGG
>JAUILW010000634.1 GCA_030432795.1 Gammaproteobacteria bacterium | reverse complement strand
ACAAACAACGACAGCTTGTCGTATTCAAGCACGGAGGTATCGTGAGGGACGCCGACATGCTCGGCGCCGTGCAGTTCGTGTTGGTGGTCACCCGACGCGATACGGCGCGCCTCTGCTCCCACAAGCAGGTCATGGCCTTCGATGGCCGAGATGCCAAGCTGTGTGTGCAGGTAAGTCTGAAATCCATGATCCTCCACTTTAGTAAATTCGCTGTCCTGCGCAGGTGCGTGGCAAGCCGCGCAGTGGCTACCGTCGCGTTGCGCATGCGATGCATTGGCCGTGAAGGACCACTTTCCGGAAACAGCCTCCTTGCGGTACTGCAGGCCAAAGATGTCTACCGTTTGCTCGATCTTCGAAGCGCTCCTGAAGACGGAACCCGGTGGCAACGGCGAGCCTTCGGGCGTGTGAGTAAAGCCATCGAACTCATCAGACAGTCGATAGTAGGTTGCCTCCAGATCCCCATGCTTCAGCTTCAGGAAAGCGTCGTAGCCAGTCGCCTGACTGTCGGACTCCTCCGCCCACAGCTCGGTAGGCAACTGCCCCTGAAATCGCCGCACGCTCGCAAAGAGGTTGGTTTGCGGTGCGAATACAAAGCCTTTGCTCACTGACACTGTGCGGGTGTCCTGCGAACCCGCTTTCGTCGCCAGGCGCAGTGACACATCGTCATCACCGCTCAACGTGACGATGTTGACCACACCGTTGAATGCATTCTCGCCGTAAAGGGCCGAGCCTGGGCCGCGTACCAGCTCGATATGCTTGACGTTGGCCAGATTGAAAAAATCGAAGCCCGGATGCTGCGGGAAGCCAGCCTTGTTCCAGCTGTTGTAGGGCACACCATCGATCATCAGCAGGACCTGGCTCGAGAACGGTGTGGAACCGAAGCCGCGAACATCGAGCGTCTGTACCATGGGGTTCCAGCGGACGTTGACACCCGCCACCACGCGCAACAGCTCGGGGATCGTCTGAGCCGCAGACCTGCGTATCTCGTCGTTGGTGATCAGCCTGACCGAGCCGGGCGAATCGGCCAGACGCAGCGAGGTACGGGTGGGGGTAACCACCTCGTACTCCATCAGGTCTTCCAGGCTCATCTGCAACATGCTTTCGAGCGAGTCGTCAGCTTTGACATGCGCGCTCGCAAGCAGTAACACGAGCAGTAGAACAAACAGGGGCATATAGGCGAACTCCTCGCTTACCTCCCCTTCAGCCTAGAAGAGATTTCAGCCAGCACCAGGAGGCCGGCCCGGTTCGCCTGCGGCGTGCGTCTATCCCGCTGCCAGCCGCTTGAGCAGCGCCCGGGTGTCTGCACGCTCCTGAGGCGAGCGGCAGAACTCCGTGGGCGCGAAGTCGGTAGCCCCTGCGTCGGCCAACTCCGCCACCCGCGCCTCTACCTCAGCAGCGCTGCCGACGATGGCCACTTCTGCAGGACCGTCAGCGCCCTCCCGCTCAAACATCGCCCGATAGGACGGCAATTGGCCATACATCTTCAAACCCTGGCCGACGGCGGCGCGCACCTCGTCGGGCCGATCCGTCACGCACACCGGCAGTGAAGCGAGGATGCGTGGCGCCGGCCGGTTGGCGCGATCTGCCGCTTCGCGGATGCGAGGCGCGATGTGTTCGCGGATCGTCTTCGGGCCGACCCAGGCAAGCGTGGTGCCGTCGGCAAGGCGGCCGGTCACGGCCAGCGCCTGCGGGCCGAGGGCTGCCACCAGCACTGGTACCTGCACCGCAGGCTTCTGAAAGAACCGTACGTCGGCCGCGAGCGTCTCGCCGCGGGCTTGCGCCGCACCCTCCCGCAACAGCGGCATGAGCACGGCAAGATACTCTTTGAGGTGGCGAATGGGCTTGTCGAAGCCAATACCCAGCTGCGCCATCATCGGCGCGTGCGACAGGCCGATACCCAGCGTCAGGCGACCAGCGGCATTGGCCGCGGTTTGCGCCTGGCCTGCCAGAACGGCGGGATGCCGCGGAAAGGTCGGCACGATGGCGGTGCCCAGCTCGAGGTCAGGCACCTGCGCGCCCACCAGCGCCAACACGGTGATGGCGTCGAAACCGCCGGTGGGGTGCTCGGCAATCCAGTAGTGCGCGAAGCCGTCCTCCGCCGCCTGGCGCGCATGCTCTACCACCGCCGCCACCGACGCCTTCTGCACGAGTCCCGTGCCGTTTATTCCAATGCGCATTGCTAGCACCCTGTTCACACACAGGGTGCTAGCTTCTCGCCAAGGATGGCGAAGCGCAAATCAATCGCGTAAGTGATTGATTTGTCGTCGGGTCCCGCAGCACACGGAGGTGCTG
>JAUILW010000633.1 GCA_030432795.1 Gammaproteobacteria bacterium | reverse complement strand
GGGGTGTGGCTCGTCAACGAGGTAGCCGATCGGGCAGCGGCACCGATGCCGATCACCGAGGCGGATCGTATCCTCGTGGAGCCAGGTGACACCCTGCGGGATGTGTTTGCGAAGCTCCAGACCAGAGGCTATCTCACCGACGATCGTTGGGCGCGAGCCCACGTTCGATTGCATGCACCGGGCGCAATCCACACCGGCGAGTTCGCCCTGTTGCCTGGCGACAGCCTGGTCGACCTTCTCGAGCGGCTGCGCAGCGGCCAGGTGTTGCAGCACTACTGGACCGTGGTGCCGGGCTGGACGGCCGCGCAGATGCTGGATTCCCTCGCCACGCTCGACATCACGCATTCTCCGGGTCTGACCGTAGGCGGCCTGCCGACGCTGCTGGACCTGCCGGACGCGCACGCCGAAGGCTGGTTTCTACCTGATACCTACGCCTATGTGCGCGGCGCGCGGGATCTGAGCCTTCTCGCCATGGCACGCGATGGGATGCGCGCCGCCCTGGAGGAGACCTGGGCGCAACGCCAGGCGGACCTGCCGTACGCCGCACCCCGAGAGCTGCTCATTGCCGCGTCCCTGGTGGAGAAGGAAACCGGCGTCGAGAGCGATCGGCCCTTAGTGGCGTCGGTGTTCGTGCGCCGCCTGAACCTTGGCATGCGCCTGCAGACCGATCCCACGGTAATCTACGGCCTCGGCGAGGCCTTCGATGGCAACCTGACCCGGCTGCACCTGCGTACGCCGACGCCGTACAACACCTACACCAACCACGGATTGCCGCCTACGCCCATCGCGCTGCCAGGCCGCGCATCCCTCGAAGCGGCGGCGCACCCGGCGCAAACGGACTTTCTCTACTTCGTCGCCCGAGGCGACGGCACCAGCCAGTTTTCCCGTACACTGGCCGAGCACCAGGCGGCGGTACGTCGCTATCAACTCGGACGCTGAGATTTGCCAAGAGGTCGATTCATCACGCTGGAAGGCACCGAGGGGGTTGGCAAGTCCACCAACCTCGCCACGGTTGTGCGAGCGGTGGAAGATGGCGGATACCCGGTGGTCAGCACACGGGAACCCGGGGGTACGCCGCTGGCCGAGGAAATCCGCGGGCTGTTGCTCGGCGTACGAGAAGAAGCGGTTGATGCCACCGCAGAGCTGCTGTTGATGTTCGCGGCGCGCGCCCAACACGTGGCGACCGTCATCGAGCCCGCATTGGCCCGCGGTGACTGGGTGGTCTGTGACCGCTTCACGGATGCCACCTACGCCTACCAGGGAGGCGGGCGCGGTGAGGATGTACAGGCCATCGCAGCACTCGAGGCGCTGGCCCATCCTGGCTTGCAGCCGGACCTGACGATCTACCTGGATATCGATCCGCGCCAGGCGGCGCTACGCATCGAAGGGCGGGAACACGACCGCATCGAACGCGAGGCGTTGGATTTTTTCGACCGCGTGCGCCGTACGTACCTGGAACGCGCTGCGCAGTACGCACGTTTCCGCACCATCGACGCGGGCCGGTCGCTGGATGCAGTGACCGCCGATGTACAGCGGGTCGTTGAAGAACTGCTCGCCCGTTCACCATGAACGCGCCATTTCCATGGTTCGAAGCAACCGTTGAGCGGGTTCAGCAGGCCATGGCGGACGGCCGCCTGGGCCATGCGCTGCTGGTGGACGTGCCATCGGGTTGGGGAGGCCTCGAGTTGGTTGGGCACGTGTGCGGCATGCTGCTGGAGCTGCCCTCTGGCCACGCCGATGCAGCCAGGGCCCATGCAGACCTGCACTGGGTAGCCGCCCAAGAGGTGGAAATCAAAGTGGACGAGGTGCGCCTGCTCAATGCCTGGGCAGCCAACAGACCCATGTCCGCGGCGTGCAAAGTGGCGGTAGTGGAGCAGGCGCAGCGCATGAATGCCAACGCTGCCAACGCGCTGCTCAAAACGCTGGAAGAACCCCCGCCTGACACCTACATCGTGCTCCAGAGCGCCCACGCCGGCCGCCTGCTCGGTACCGTGCGCAGCCGCTGCCAGCGCCTGCCGTTCAAGGCATCTGCCGCAGACGCGAAAGCCTGGTTGGAGCAGACCCGCCCGGAGGCGCTGGCGCTGCTGGACGAGGTTGGTGGGGGGCCGCTGGACGCGGTGGCTTTGTCTGAAGCAGGGGCGCGCCCCATCGCAGATGAATTGGGCGAACTCCTGGCACAGACTCAGCGCGAATCCGCACTGAAAGCGATTATCGATGACGATCCAGTGGCCTGGCTCGGACGCTGGTACCGGCACGTGAACCGCATGGCGCAAGCTGCGCCCCGAGCCGCCGG
>JAUILW010000055.1 GCA_030432795.1 Gammaproteobacteria bacterium | reverse complement strand
TACGTGGTGCAGAAGCTCGGCCTCGATTGCCCGGCGGCGGACCTGTCCGAGTGGGACGCCGTGGTGCAGGCGGAGCTTCACCCGGCGCGTAGCGTGCGCATCGCCTTCGTCGGCAAGTACCTCGATCTGCAGGACGCCTACAAGTCGCTGACAGAGGCCATCAAGCATGCCGGCATCAAGACCGGCACGCGCATCGACATCCGCTTCGTCGATGCCGAGGAACTGGAGCGGCAGGGAACGGCAAGCCTGGATGACGTCTCCGCCATCCTCGTGCCGGGCGGCTTTGGTCAGCGCGGCTTCGAAGGCAAGATCATGGCGGCGGGTTACGCGCGTGCGCACGGTCTGCCGTACCTCGGTATCTGCTACGGCCTGCACGCGGCGATCATCGACTTCGCCCGTAATGTGGTTGGCCTCGAAGGCGCCAACTCCACGGAGGTGGATTCCCAGTGTGCCCATCCGGTGATCGCGCTGGTCACCGAATGGACCAGCCAGGGCGGCGCGGTGGAGCAACGCGAAGAAGGCGCGGACCTCGGCGGCACCATGCGCCTTGGCGAGCAGCCGAGCTTTTTGCAGGAGGGTTCCCGCGCAGCGCAGATGTACGGTTCCACACGCGTATGCGAGCGCCACCGGCATCGATTCGAGGTGAACGACAATTACCTGCAACGCTTCAAGGATGCCGGCCTGGTGATCTCCGGGCTCAGCGAGGATGGGCTCGTGGAAATGATCGAACTCAAGGACCATCCCTGGTTCATCGCCTGCCAATTCCACCCGGAGTTCACGTCTTCGCCGCGCGATGGCCATCCGCTGTTCAAGGGCTTCATCGAAGCCGCACTCGAGCACGCACAGGATGGCCGTGCTTTCGCAAAGCAGTCGGCGTGAGTATGCAGCTCTGTGGGCACGAGGTCGGCATCGACCATCCGTTCTTTCTCATCGCCGGGCCCTGCGTGGTAGAGAGCGAGTCGCTACAGCTGCACGCGGCTGAGCGGCTGAAACGCATCACCGATGATCTCGGTATCCCGTTCATCTTCAAAAGCTCCTTCGATAAGGCCAACCGCTCCTCCCTGGAAGGCTTTCGCGGGCTTGGTATCGGCGAGGGGCTGCGCATCCTCGCTAAGGTGCGTGAGACGCTGGACGTACCGGTGCTCACCGACGTGCACGAAGATACGCCCCTGCACGAAGTGGCGGACGTGGTGGATGTGCTGCAGACGCCGGCGCTGCTCTGCCGGCAGACCAATTTCATCGTCAACGTGTGCGCCCAGGGCAAGCCTGTGAACATTAAAAAGGGGCAGTTCCTCGCACCCGGCGACATGGTCAACGTGGTGGAGAAAGCTCGCTCCACCAATAACCCCGGCATCATGGTGTGCGAGCGAGGCGTGAGTTTCGGCTACAACACCCTGGTGTCGGATATGCGCTCGCTGGCCATCATGCGCGCCACCAACGTGCCGGTGGTATTCGACGCCACCCATTCCGTGCAGCTTCCCGGCGGTCTCGGCCACGCGTCCGGCGGCGATCGCAGCATGGTCCCGGTGCTGGCGCGGGCGGCGGTGGCCGCTGGGGTGTCCGGTATATTCATGGAGACGCACCCGAACCCGGCGGAAGCCTTGTGCGATGGCCCCAATTCCTGGCCCCTGGATCACATGCAGGCCCTGCTCACGCAACTCAAGGCGTTGGACGAGGTGGCAAAGGCCCAGCCTTTCCTTGAAAATTCGGTTTCCTGAGCAGGCCCACGGTTTAAGGATTTCATAGTGTCGATCGTTAAAGTCATCGGTCGCGAGGTGCTTGATTCTCGCGGAAACCCCACCGTCGAAGCGGAGGTGCACACGGCCTCCGGTGCCATCGGCATGGCCTGCGCGCCTTCCGGCGCGTCCACCGGCTCCCGTGAAGCGCTGGAAAAGCGCGACGGCGACAAGGGCCGTTATCTGGGCAAGGGCGTGCTCGATGCGGTGGCGGCGGTCAACGGCGCCATTGCAGCTGGCGTCTCAGGCCTGGACGAAGCCGATCAGGAGGCGCTCGACGCGCGGCTGCTGGAACTCGACGGCACTGAAAACAAGTCCAACCTCGGCGCCAACGCCACCCTCGCCGTATCCCTGGCGGCGGCCAAGGCTGCTGCGAACGCTGCGGCTCAGCCGCTGTTCCGCCACATCAACCAGCTCTACGGCGCGCCGCAGATGACTATGCCGGTGCCGATGATGAACATCCTCAACGGCGGTGAGCATGCCGACAACAACGTCGACATTCAGGAGTTCATGGTGCAGCCCGTGTCCATGACCAGCTTCCGCGAGGCGTTGCGCTGCGGTGCTGAGGTATTCCATGCGTTGAAGTCGGTGCTCAGCGCGCGCGGGCTCACCACGGCGGTGGGCGACGAGGGCGGTTTCGCACCGAACCTCGCCTCCAACGCTGAGGCGTTAGAGGTCATCGCCGAGGCGGTCGCCAAAGCCGGCTATAAGCTCGGGGAAGATGTCACGCTGGCGCTGGATTGCGCTGCATCGGAGTTTTATCAGGACGGCGTCTACAACCTCAGCGGCGAAGGCCGCGAGTTCGACAGCGCCGGGTTTGCTGATTACCTGCGGGCGCTCACGCAGTCGCATCCCATCGTTTCCATCGAGGATGGCATGGATGAAGACGACTGGGTCGGCTGGAAGCAGCTCACCAACGCCGTGGGCGAGCGCGTGCAGCTCGTGGGTGATGATCTCTTCGTGACCAACACGCAGATCCTCAAGCGTGGTATCGATGAAGGTGTAGGTAACTCCATCCTCATCAAGCTGAACCAGATCGGCACGCTCACTGAGACGCTGGCGGCCATACGCATGGCTCGAGATGCCGGCTACACGGCGGTGATTTCCCATCGCAGCGGCGAGACCGAGGATGTCACCATTGCCGATCTGGCGGTAGGTACCGGTGCAGGCCAGATCAAGACCGGCTCCTTGTGCCGCAGCGATCGCGTTGCCAAGTACAACCAGCTGCTGCGCATCGAGCAGGCGCTCGGCGACGCAGCAATCTACCGTGGGCGCGCGGAGTTCGCCCGCTCGTGATTCGCGCGGTGTGTGTGCTGCTGGTGTTCCTGATCCTTGGTCTGCAGTACAAGGCCTGGTTCTCCGACAGCGGCCACTTTGCCAACGAAGCGCTGCGCGCCGAAGTGGCTGAGCGCACGGCACAGGCGCAGGCGCTGGAGCGCAGCAACCGATTGCTCGAGCAGGAGGTGCTGGCGCTCAAGGGTGGTCACACGGCCATAGAAGCACGTGCCCGTCAGGACCTTGGTATGGTGCGGGACGATGAGGTGTTCTTTCTGGTGGTCGAGCCGGCACGGTGAACCGCATGGCGCGACCGACGGCTCGCTTCAAAACGTGCCCAGAGCATTTTCAGGTCGCTGAACATCTGGCTTTCGTACCGAGCGGAGAGGGTGCACACCAGTACCTGTTCGTGGAGAAGGTGGGCATCAACACCACCGACGCGGCAGCCCGCATCGCCCGTTGCGCTGGCGTACCGGCCCGTGACGTCGGCTACGCGGGTATGAAAGACAAACACGCGGTCACCAGGCAGTGGTTCAGCGTGCCGGATGGCGACATTGCCACCGGCGCGATCGATGCTGAGGTCACGGTGCTCGAAACCATCCGGCACCCGAAAAAGCTGCGTCGCGGCGAGGTGTCTGGTAACGACTTTCTCGTGGTGCTGTGCGGTGTGAACGACGCGCCGGCGCTCGAAAGCCGATTCGCCAACGCGTTCGGCCCGCAACGCTTTGGCGGAGATAACCTGGCGCAGGCTACGGACTGGGTGCTGCATCGGCGCCGGCGCAAGATCTCCCGCTTCAAGCAGGGTCTCTACCTTTCCGTTCTGCGCGGCGCGCTGTTCAACGCCGTGCTCGAGGCGCGCCAGAAGATTGGCAGCTGGGACAGCCTGCTGCCCGGCGACGTGGCAGATGCTGCAGGCCTTCCTACCGGCCCGTTGTGGGGGCGTGGACGCTCCGCAAGCGCAGATGAGGCTGGCGAAATAGAGCGCCAGGCGTTGCAGCCGTTCGCGGATGTGATGGATGCCCTTGAGCATGCCGGCGTGAACCAGGACCGACGATCGTTCGTCGCCGAGGCGCGCAACCTCACGGTGGAATCCTGCAATGGCGATGCCCTGACGCTGCGCTTCACGCTGCCGGCCGGTGCCTACGCCACGGTCTTTCTGGCGCAGGGATTCGATCTCACCGACGCGAGTCAGGCCGCATGAGCGCCATGGACGTCCGTGGCATCGGTATGACATCCCAGCGCACGCGGGATCGGCTGGTGCAACGCTTGGCGGAGCGCGGCATCGACGACCCAAAAGTGCTCGACGTGATGGGGCGCGTACCGCGTCACATCTTCGTCGATGAGGCCTTGGCGCACCGCGCCTACGAGGATTCGGCGCTGCCGGTTGGGCACGGGCAGACCATCTCGCAGCCCTTCATCGTTGCGCTCATGACACAACTGCTCATGCAGAAGCAGCCCCGTCGCGTGCTGGAGGTGGGCACCGGTACGGGTTACCAGACGGCGGTGCTGGCGGAGCTCGTGGAGTATGTGTTCTCGGTGGAGCGTATCGAAGCCCTGCTGGTGCGCGCCCGCGAGCGGTTGAGCGTGCTGGGTGCGATCAATGTGCGCCTGCGCCTTGGTGACGGCTACGCCGGTTGGCGTAACGAAGCACCTTTCGACGGCATCCTTGTGACTGCCGCGCCCCGGGAGCTCCCGAAAGCCCTCACCGACCAACTCGCTGTGGGAGGGCGCATGGTGGTACCGGTGGGCAGCAGTGGCACGCAGGAGCTGAAGATCATTGACCGAACGCCGGACGGCCTGGTTTCCGAGACCATCGAGTACGTTCGTTTCGTACCCCTGCTGAAGGGTGTGCAGCCCATGGAGGGTGGGTGAGCCGGTCGATGTCGGCGTGGGGTGGCGTGGCTGTGCGTGGCCTCGGCATGGGCATCGCCGAGGTGGTGCCTGGAGTGTCCGGTGGCACCATTGCTTTCGTGTCCGGAATCTACGACGAGCTGGTGGATACGCTGGCCGGTCTCAGCCGGCAGTCGCCGTTGGACTTCTTCAAAGCACCCGTGGCGTACTGGCAGGCGCGTAACCTGACTTTTCTGCTGGTGCTTGGCCTCGGCATGATGGTGGGAGTTTTTACCTTTGCACGGGCGCTGACGTATCTGCTTGCCACCATGCCACCGGTGGTGTGGGCGTTCTTCTTCGGGCTGATACTCGCCTCCGCATGGCACATCGGCCGCGAGCGGCCCTGGCGGAAGCTGCTGCTGTTCGGCGTGCCCGGCGTCGCTATCGGCTTTCTGCTCACACAGCTGCCAACCGCGCAGGACCACGGTTCGATGTGGCTGTTCTTCTTCGGCGGTGTCATCGCCGTGTGCGCCTGGTTGTTGCCTGCGGTGTCCGGCAGCTTCATGCTCCTGGCCATGGGGCTCTACGCGCCGGTGCTCGCTGCGGTGGCGGAGCTTCGACTGGACGTCATTGCCAGCGTCGCTGCTGGTTGTGTGGTTGGGTTGCTGATGTTCTCCCGCTTCCTCTCCTGGCTTCTGGGCCGTTATCGCGATGCGCTACTGGCGCTGCTCACAGGCTTCATGATCGGCGCGCTGCCCAATCTCTGGCCCTGGCGTGGTGCTGCGGGTCTATTGCTGCCCGACGCATACGCGGCAACAGGCCTCGCGCCTTACGTAGCGGGGACGCTCGCCGCCGCGCTTGTCGGGGTGATGGCGCTTCTGGCGCTGGTACGCATGGGGCGTTGACGATGCGCCGGATCGCGCTGTTCCTGGGGCTGCTGCTGCTCGCCGGGTGCGCAACCCAGGGGCGGCCGTTGGTCACGGAGCGTGCGCAACCGCCCGACGCACGGGTAGCGAGCTACGTTGTGCGCAAAGGCGATACCCTGTACTCCATCGCCTGGCGCTT
Source organism: Gammaproteobacteria bacterium (assembly GCA_030432795.1). Taxonomy (GTDB): domain Bacteria; phylum Pseudomonadota; class Gammaproteobacteria; order Pseudomonadales; family Azotimanducaceae; genus SYFY01. The sequence continues at coordinate 6,492 of JAUILW010000055.1, read as the reverse complement.
TGGCCTCGATGTGAAGCAGCTTGCCGCGCGGAACGGCCTGCGCACGCCGTACACCATCTACCCTGGCCAGAGAATACGGCTGCGCGGCGGCTCCGTTGCTGCCAGAAAACCGGCGGCGAAATCGCAACCCCGACCGGCAAAACCGGCAGCCGCGCCGCAGCAAGCACCAGCGTTCAGCTGGCCTGTAGCCGCAAAGCCAACACGGGAATTCGGCCGCGGCAACAAAGGGCTGGACTTTTCGGTGCCGGCGCGCACGCAGGTGAAAGCTGCGGCATCCGGCACGGTGGTGTACTCGGGCACCGGCCTCGGCGGCTACGAGACCTTTGTCATCATCCGCCATGCGGCCGGTTATCTGAGCGCTTACGGCTTTAACGCGGATGCAGCGGTGGCTGAGGGTAAAAACGTTAAAGTTGGCGCGCGTCTTGCCGACATAGGGGGTACAGGACGGGCGGCAAAGCTGCACTTCGAGATTCGCAAGGATGGCGAACCCATTAGCCCGAGGTCGGTATTGCGTTAAGCGCCGCCCGTCCTGCTTTTCCAGACTCGCATTAGCAGAAAAGCAAGGACGCTAAATGGCCCCGCAAACTGCCAGCTCGCTGAACGTTGACACCCGACGCGAGGCACCGGATGCGACGCAGCTCTATCTGAAAGAGATCGGGTTCTCGCCGCTGTTGAGCGCGGATGAAGAAAAGCACTTCGCGCGGCTGGTACGCAGCGGGGACGAACGAGCGCGCAAGCGCATGATCGAGTCCAACCTGCGTCTGGTGGTCAAGATTGCGCGGCGCTATCTGTCGCGCGGTCTTTCCCTTCTCGATCTGATCGAGGAAGGCAACATCGGCCTCATGCATGCAGTGGAAAAGTTCGATCCGGAGCGGGGCTTCCGCTTCTCCACCTACGCCACGTGGTGGATTCGGCAGAGCATGGAGCGGGCGCTGATGAACCAGACGCGCACCATCCGGTTGCCCGTGCACGTGGTGAAAGAGATGAATGTGTATCTGCGTGCAGCCCGGGAGCTGGCGCAGAAACTCGACCATGATCCCACCCCCGATGACATCGCCCGACTGATCGACCGCCCGGTGGATGACGTCCGCCGCCTGCTCAAGCTCAACGAGCGCATCGACTCGCTGGATGATCTTCGCTCGAGCGAAGATCGGCAGCTGCTCGAGATGATTCCGGATGAGAACAGCCCGGATCCCGCCGCCCAGGTGCAGCGGCAGGATCTGATGATCAAGTTGGAGGCGCTGCTCACGGACCTCTCCGACAAGCACCAGGAAGTGCTGGCCCGGCGCTTTGGCCTGCGCGGGCACAAGACCTCCACGCTGGAAGAGGTAGGCACGGACATCGGTCTGACCCGAGAACGCGTGCGGCAGATCCAGATGGAGGCGCTGCGACGTTTGCGACGCTCTATGGAGAGCCATGGCCTGTCGGTAGATCAGGTATTCGGATAACAGGTACGCCAAAGCCGGTGTGGGCAAGTTGAGTCATCATCCGGTTGGCGTTAATGTTCACTGGCCATTTACCTGAGGGAGCAAACGTGGCCGGGAAATTCGAAATCTTCAAAGACAAGGGCGGCAAGTTCCGTTTCCGCCTGAAAGCCAGCAATGGCGAGATCGTTCTGGCGAGCCAGGGCTACGCCTCCAAGTCGGGCTGTAAAAACGGTGTGGCGTCGGTGCAGAAGAACTGCGGCAACGCCAACTGCTTCGACAAGAAGGCGGCCAAGAATGGGTTCCGTTTCAATCTGAAGTCCACCAATGGGCAGGTGATCGGCACCAGCGAAACCTACAGCACAGAGAAAGCGTGCGACAACGGCATCGCGTCGATCAGTCGTGCCGCCAACGGTGCCACAGTCGTCGACCTCACTGTCGCCTGAGGCTATCTTCCAGGCGCCACCCTGGCGTGGCGCCGGCGGGCGGTATCGTCTGGGCCTGTCGCCCATCGATGCCGCCCAGTGGTTTCCCCAACGCATCAGCATCTCAGAACGCGAACGCAAGACCGCGCTGCTGCGCGATGAGCGTGAGCAGGTGCTGACCTGCCTCGAACGCGGCGCGGATGCTGCCGCCCTTGCTGCACGTTGTGTGGCGGAGCATCTTCAGCAGTCACATGTAGAGTCGCTTGAGCAGGCATCGCTTCTGGTTCCGGATGATCTGTGTGTCATGCAGCGCAGTGGTGATGTGTACGAACTCGTTGCCGCGTCATTGTGTTCGCCATCTTACTGGTCGCTGAAGGAGAAGATCGGTCAACCGCTATGGGCCATTCATGCGACGGTGGATGGGCTCAACGAAGCGATCGGTGCGCGCATGCAACGCTTCTTCGAGCGTTTGCCGCTGCAGCGAATCTTCGAGCGGCGCAACTGGTCCATGCATACCGATGCGGATCGTTTTCACCCAGGCGTGCAGCCGGAGCCGCCGCTGCCTGCGGCAGCGCAGGTTCTGCGCAGCGAACGCCAGACCCTGCGCAAGCTCAACGACGATGTGGTGCTGTTCACGATCAACGTGCGGTTTGCGGCAGTCTCTGATCTGGCCGGCCATCTGGATGCCGCCGCCGAGATGCGTGAGAACATGCGGTGCTGGAGCGCGGATGAGCGCGCAGATTTCGGTGAGGCGCGCTACGATGCGTTGCTCGAGTACCTCAAAACGCTGCTGGAGCCCTGATAGTGCGCATCGCCATAGGTGGCATCGAACACGAAACCAATACCTACGCGCAGGGGTACACCGAGATCGGAGATTTCATGATCCGTCGCGGCGCGCAGTTGCTCCGGACCAGTGGCCAGGAATCCAACCTCGGTGGCGCGGTGGACGCCTGCGTTGCCCGCGATGTCACGGCGGTACCATTGCTGCACGCCTGGACGCAGCCATCGGGCACCATCGCTCGCCAAGCCTACGAGACGATGGCGGAGGAGTTGCTTGACAGGCTTGCGGACGCGGCGCCGATAGACGGTCTGTTGCTTCTTCTGCATGGCGCCGGCGTGGTCGACGGCCTGGAAGACATGGAAGCCGACCTGGTGATGCGCATCCGTCGGGCTGTGGGCGAGGAGCTGCCCATCGTTGCCACGTTCGACCTGCACGGCAACGTTACCCAGGCCATGGCCGATGCGCTGCAGGGCATCTTCGCGTGTCACCACTACCCGCACGTGGATCTGCACGAGCGCTCCCATGAGGCGGTGGATCTACTCATCGACATGTACGAAAACAACCGCAGAAGCCGCTGTTCGGTGGTCGATGTGCCGATGTTGATTCCCACTACGACGACTTTTGGTGGCCCGGGTGGCGCCATGCTGCAGCGGGTGCTTGAGTCCGAGGCGGCAGAGCGGGATGCAGCGCAGGTGGTGGATGTGAGCTGGTTTCACGGGTTTCCCTACACGGATGTGCCGCACGTTGGGAGCATGATCGCAGTGACTACGTACGGCGACGATGGCGAGCAGATCGCCCGCCGCGTCGCGGAAACGCTCTGGGCCGCGCGGGACAGCTTCCGCCCGGAGAGCCTCTCGGCTGAGGAGGCGGTGACCCAGGCGCTGGCACTGCGCGAGGCGGGCACGCCCGCGCCGATCGTCATTAACGAAACGTCTGACAACTGCGGCGGCGGCAGCCCCGGCGACGGTACGCACCTGCTGCGCGCCATGCTCGACGCAGGCTTGGGTGCGCGTGCGGTATTTGGTTTTGTCGTGGATCCGCAGACGGTGGCCGATGCGATTGCAGCCGGCGTCGGCGCAAGCCTCGATGTCACCCTCGGCGGGCGCACGGATGATCTGCACGGCGCGCCGCTCGCGGCGCGTGCCGATGTGCGGGCCATCTCCGACGGCAGGCTCGTCATGACCCATATGTTCCGCGGCACGCCATTGAACCTCGGGCCGATGGTGCGGCTAACGATTGAAGGGATGGACGTCATCGTCGCATCCAGGCGATCGCAGACCTTCGACCTCGAACCGTTTCTGGCGGTGGGCGTGGACGTTGCGCGCTACGACGTGGTGGCGTTGAAATCCAGCAATCACTTTCGCGCCTGCTTCAAAGATGTCGCCGGCGCCATCGTCACCGCTGATACGCCTGGCCTGTGTACGTTGCAGGTAGAGGTATTCGAGCGGCAGCGCACCGCCAGGAGGCTCTGGCCGCTGCACGAAGATGCGGTGTTCGGGGATGGGAAGGGGTAGGGGTAGGGGTAAGGGCCCTGAGGTCGGTGGGGCCCCGGTACCGCTGGGTACCGGGGCAACGTGCGGACGATATCAGACGATGCCGTCGTACTTCCTGAGCTCGGCGCGGCCTACCACCATGTGGTGTACCTCGTCCGGGCCGTCTGCCAGGCGCAGGGTGCGCTGGCCGGTGTACATGTCGGCCAGCGGCGTCCATTGCGACACACCGGTGGCGCCGTGAATCTGGATGGCCTGGTCGATGATCTGGCACACCCGCTCGGGCACCATGGCTTTGACCATGTGCACCCACAGCCGCGCTTCCTTATTGCCGAGCACGTCCATGGCCTTGGCGGCCTTGAGCACCATCAGGCGCATGGCTTCGATCTCGATGCGGGCGCGGGAGATCACTTCCATGTTCTTGCCGAGCTGGGCGATGGGCTTGCCGAAGGCGACGCGGGTGAGGCCGCGTCGAACCATCAGGTCCAGCGCGCGCTCGGCCTGACCGATGGAGCGCATGCAGTGGTGGATGCGGCCCGGGCCCAGGCGTACCTGAGAGATCTCGAAGCCGCGGCCTTCGCCGAGCAGGATGTTCTCTTTCGGCACCCGACAGTTGGTGAGCTTCAGATGCATGTGGCCGTGCGGCGCGTCGTCGTGGCCGAACACGTGCATGGGTCCGAGCACTTCCAGGCCGGGGGTGTCCATGGGCACAAGAATCTGCGACTGCTGCCGGTGAGAGGGTGCATCCGGGCTGGTTTTTACCATCAAAATCATTATCTTACAGCGAGGATCTCCGGCGCCTGAGATGTAGTACTTCTCGCCGTTGATGACCCACTCGTCGCCTTCCAGCACCGCGCGGCAGTCGATGTTCTTGGCATCAGAGCTCGGCAGGCCGGGCTCAGTCATGCCGAAGCAGGAGCGGATTTCGCCGTTGAGGAGGGGCTTGAGCCACTGCTCTTTCTGGGCTTCGGTTCCCACGCGCTCGAGCACTTCCATGTTGCCGGTGTCCGGCGCGCTGCAGTTCAGCGTCTCGGAGGCCAGCGGATTCTTGCCGAGTTCGGCGGCGAGGTAGGCGTAGTCGAGGTTCTTCAGGCCTTCGCCGGTGTCTGCGTCCGGCAGAAAGAAGTTCCAAAGGCCTGCCGCCTTGGCTTTGTCTTTAGCGGTTTGCAGCAGCTCAAGCTGACCCGGTGCCCAGCTCCAGCGGTCGGCGCGGCCTTCGCCGAGGCGGTAGAACTCCTCAGTGATGGGGGCGACGTTTTCCTTGATGTGCGCCACCACCGCATCGAACAGCGGTTGTGCTTCTGCGGACATGGTGAGGTTATTGAGATCGGCTTCGAGATCGGCTTCCGCCATGGTGGTCCCTCCTAGAGATCGTTCTTGCTATCAATTCTGCGACCCATTCTAGGGTGTCGGGCGAATGGAGGCTACGGCGGCCGGAGTGTAGGATCCCGGGGTGCACAACGCTCCAGTAATCATTGCCGGTGGAGGCATCGGTGGTCTCGCCGCGGCGCTCACGCTGCATCAGATCGGTATGCCCTGCCTGGTCCTGGAAGCGGTGGAGCAGATGAAACCCCTTGGGGTAGGGATCAACCTGCAACCAAACGCCGTGCGGGAGCTCTATGACCTGGGGATCGACGACGCGGCGCTGGCCGCTGTGGGAGTCCAGTGCCGGGAGTGGGCCCTCGTGGGGCGCAACGGCAATGATGTCTACGCGGAGCCCCGAGGCCTGCAGGCGGGCTATCGCTGGCCGCAGTATTCGGTGCACCGCGGCGCACTGCACATGATGTTGTACGAGCTTGTCTGTGCACGCCTTGGCGCTGACGCCGTGCGCACGGGGCATCGGCTGGTCGGCTACCAGAACGAACCCGACGGGGTTGTGGTGCAGGTGAAGACCGGTTCGGGTGGCTACCAGACCCACGGGTGTGTGCTGATCGGCGCGGATGGCATTCACTCGGCGGTGCGGCAGCACATGTATCCGGCCCAACCGCCCATCCGCTGGGGTGGGGCGATCATGTGGCGCGGTACCAGCTCAGCGCCAGCCATCCGTACCGGCGCTTCGTTTGTCGGGCTTGGTTCGCATCAACAACGGGTGGTGTTCTATCCCATCACCGATCCTGCCCCCGACACTGGGCTTGCAACCATCAACTGGATCGCCGAGGTCGCAACGTCCGGCGAGCAGCAGTCAGGTGACTGGAATCGGCGGGTGGATGCGCACCGCGTGGCCGAGCGGTTCGCCGACTGGCGCTACGGTTGGCTGGACGTCCCGCAGCTGATTCTCGCGGCACCGGAGGTGCTCGAGTATCCCATGATCGATCGTGACCCGGTGCCGTCGTGGCGCGATGGCAATGTGGTGTTGCTGGGCGATGCGGCGC
>JAUILW010000054.1 GCA_030432795.1 Gammaproteobacteria bacterium | reverse complement strand
TAGCTGTGGCGTGGCTGCTCATCGGCGTAGCTTCGGTAAGGCACACCGTCGCCCGTGGTCCTGTCCTCGTAGGCTTGCGCGGATGCGCAGGTGGTGGCGAGCAGGATAGCTGTCAGAATATTTGGTCGCATGGTTGGTTCCTGTGGTTTCGGTACAACACAGGACGCGGCGGCGCCGCGTTTTTTTCCGAGCGCTCGTATTTTTTTTGCACTTGGCCCTGTGTGCAGGAATATCTCTGACAGAATGGGCGATGCACGGGAAGCGACGGGCAGGTTTGATTTAGCTGGGTGCTTTTGCCGCTGTTTTTTGGCCACGCGCTCAGCGAAGCTGCGCGCCTGCTCCGCGTGCCTAGCCCCGGATAGGTTGATGACAGGGCTTTGATCACAGTTTCCTGCACCAGGGGGTCGCGTTCGAAGATCCCGTCCGCATTGCGCGCCGCCGAAACCAACGGATTGTCTGAGTCGACGGCAATGCGTAAGAGGAGCGTTGCGGTCGCGTGGCTGTACGACAGGCTCAACGAACCCTGAAGTAGCTGAAAACGTCCTCCCCAGCGTGACGGTGAAAAATTGTCGCGATCGGAAGCAAACCTTTTCCCCGTATCCCGCGACTACTCCTTTCGAGGGGATAAAAACATGCAAACAAACCCTGCGGATCAGGCTGGCCCGCCTTTGAGAATCGCCGACACCTCCGGGCAGGACGAACAGCTGCAACGCGCCTCCCGCGGCCGCTGGCCGTGGCTTGCCGGAGCGGTGGCGCTACTGCTCGCCGGCTGGTTGATCCTGCCGGCTGCGCAACGCTGGCTGGCAGCGGAAGTCTCCGTGCAGCGCGATACGCTGCGGCTTGCCACCGTAGTGCGCGGCGATCTGGTGCGGGATGTTTCCGTACAGGGGCGCGTGGTGGCGGCCGTGAGCCCAACGCTCTACGCCGCTGATGACGGCACCGTGACCTTTCTGGTGGATGCAGGCGATGCGGTCCGCAAGGGCGATCTGCTCGCCACCATCGATAGCCCCGAGCTCACCAACCGGCTGGCGCAGGAACAGTCCAGCCATGCCCGCGCCGAGGTTGCCCTGCAGCGCCAGGGAATTGAAGCCAAGCAGCGCAAGCTCGAGAACCAGAAAACCGTTGATCTGGCCGATGTCACGCTCACCGCCGCCAAGCGTGAATCCCGTCGCGCAGACCAGGCTTTTGAGAAAGACGCCATCTCCGCCATCGACTATGAGAAAGCGCACGACGAGCACCGCTCCGCGGAGCTCGCGTATGAACATGCGGTGGCGGACGCGGCGCTGGACAACGAGCGCCTGGATTTCGAGCTGCAGACCCAGGCGCTCGAGGTGCAGCGGCAGGCGCTGCTCGTGGAGGATCTGGCCCGGCAGGTTGAAGAACTGTCCATCTTCTCGCCCGTGAACGGCATCGTCGGCAATCTGCTCGTGGATCAGAAGACGGCGGTTTCCCGCAACCAGCCGGTTCTTGCGGTGGTGGATCTGAGCGAGTTCGAGATCGAGGCGGAGGTGCCGGAGAGCTACTCAGAAGAGCTGGCCGTGGGCCTTGCAGCCGAGGTGCAGGTGGGATCCGCCCGTGTTACAGCGACGCTCGTTGCCGTGTCCCCGGAGATCATCTCCAACCAGGTGACCGTGCGCCTGCGCTTCAATGATGCCGCACCGCCAGGCCTGCGTCAGAACCAGCGCCTGACCACCCGAGTGCTGCTGGAAGAAAAAAGCGATGTGCTCACCGTGGCCAGGGGACAGTTTCTGGAGTCCGGCGGCGGCCGCATTGCCTACGTGGTGACCGGCGATGATCTTGCCACGAAGCGCAGCATTGAAATCGGCGGCCGCAGCCTGAGCGCGGTGGAAGTCCTCTCCGGCCTTGCTGCAGGAGAAACGATCGTTGTGTCGAACACCGAACGTTTCGAAGGCGTGGATACCGTACTGATCAGCGATTGAAGGAGAAATTTCATGTTGGAAATGCAGGATGTCAGCAAGGTCTATCGCACGGACGCCGTGCAGACCCATGCATTGCGCGGGGTTTCTCTGCAGGTGTCGGAAGGCGAGTTCGTGGCGGTGGTAGGGCCATCGGGTTCCGGCAAGACGACGTTTCTCAACATCGCCGGGCTGCTGGAAACGTTTGACGGCGGCCGCTATCTGCTGGATGGCAAGGACACCGCCAGCCTCAGCGATAGCGCCCGGTCGAAGCTGCGCAACGAGAAGATCGGGTTCATCTTTCAGGGCTTCAATCTGATCCCTGACCTCAACGTGTTCGACAATGTCGATGTGCCGTTGCGCTACCGTGGCTTCAAGTCCGCGGAACGCAAGCAACGGATCGAACGCGTTCTCGAACTTGTGGGGCTCAATCAGCGAATGAAACACCTGCCGGCGCAACTGTCGGGTGGCCAGCAGCAACGGGTGGCGATCGCCCGTGCGCTGGCGGGGGAGCCGCGTTTTCTGCTGGCGGACGAGCCCACCGGTAACCTCGATACGCAAACCGCACTCGGGGTGATGCAGCTACTCGATGAGATACACGCCAACGGCGCCACCATCGTCATGGTCACCCACGATGACGTTCTCGCACAACGCGCGCAGCGGTGCGTGACCATGCGAGACGGCGCGGTGCAGAGCGACCGGGCGAGAGCTGCGTAAATGCTTACCTACTACTTCAAGCTCGCGGCTCGGAGCATTCGCGCCAACTGGCTGGTGTCGACGTTGATGATCCTCGCCGTAGGTGTGGGCATCGGTGCGTGCATGACCATCGTCACGGTCAACTACCTGATGGGCAAGGATCCCATCCCCACAAAGAGTGGGCAGCTGTTTGCGGTGCAGCTGGACAGCTGGAGCCCTGACGAGCCGGCGAACGACGACGGCAGCCCGCCGGATCAGCTCACATACATGGATGCTGCCGCTCTGCTGCAGGCGGCCGCTGCGCCCCGACAGGTGGCGATGATGCAGACCGCTTTCGTGCTGCAGCCCGACGATGCCCAGACGCGGCCCTTTCCGCTCACTGGCAGGGCTGCATCGGCGGATTTCTTCAGTATGTTTGATGTGCCCTTTCTGTACGGCCAACCGTGGGATGCGGATACCGAAGCGGCAGGGCAGCAGGTGGCCGTGCTGACCCGCGAAAGCAACGAGAAAATCTTCGGGGGCGTCGACTCCGTCGGGCGCACGATCCGGCTGAGTGGCCGCGTGTTCACGGTGGTTGGCGTGCTCGATACCTGGCGCCCCATGCCCCGCTACTACGATGTCACCAATGCACCGTTTGCCGAACCGGAGGAGGTGATGGTGCCATTTACTTTGCACCGGACCCTACAGCTCCCGCGCCGGGGTAACACCAATTGCTGGCAGCCGGTCGCTGATGAAGATGCCGATGCGATCTATCGGTCGGAGTGCGTGTTCACGCAATTCTGGGCGGAGCTTCCCACCACCCAGGCGCGCCAGGCCTACGCCGCTTTTCTGGATGGCTACGTGGATGCGCAGAAAGCCTCCGGTCGCTTCGCCCGTCCGCTGAACAACCGGCTCAGTGACGTCAATCAGTGGCTCAAGGATCAGAAGGTGGTGGATGAGAATGCCCGAATGATGCTGGGTGTGGCGGTCATGTTTCTGGTGGTTTGCCTTCTCAACACCATTGGTCTGCTTCTGGCGAAATTCATCGGCAAGGCGCCGGAGATCGGTTTGCGTCGAGCGCTCGGCGCGAGCCGGAGCACGCTGTTTGCGCAGTATCTGGTGGAGTCGGTTGCCGTCGGTGCGCTTGGCGGCCTGCTGGGCCTTCTATTGACGTGGCTCGGGCTGCTGGGCGTGGAGATGCTCTTCGGCAATCTGGTGCGTGGGCTGGTCCGGCTGGACGGCGTGATGGTCGGTACGGCGCTGGCGCTTGCGGTGTTCGCCAGCGTTATGGCCGGTGTGTATCCCACCTGGCGGGCGTGCAGCGTGCAACCCGCCGCGCAACTCAAATCCCAATAGGAGGCGCTATGGAAATCGGCCCCATCCTGCGCTCGCTCGCTCGCAACAAAACCGGTGCAGTGCTCATCGCGCTGCAGATCGCCTTTACCATGACCGTGGTGGTGAATGCCTACTTCATCATCGGCGACCGCCAGGCGCGCATGCAGCGTCCGAGCGGTGTGGTGGAAGAAGCGCTGTTCCACATCGGTTCTGCGGGCTATACGACCGACTACGATGCCCGCGGCGCGTTGGCTCAAGACCTGCAACTTCTTCGCTCCACTCCAGGTGTAGTGGACGCGGTGGCCGTGAATCAGATTCCGCTGGACAGCAGCGGCTGGAGTTCCGGCGCCAAGACCGCGCCGGGCAACGAGCATCAGTCGGTGCCGACGGCGATGTATATGGGAGATCACCGCACCGTATCGACGTTCGGCCTGAAGCTTCTTGCCGGCAGAGACTTCACGGAAGCCGATTTGCGGGACCGCGAACCCAACATGCGCGGCTGGCCTGACAAGCTCATGGTGACAAAAGCGCTCGCTGAGCAACTGTGGCCCGACGAGCCGCCGGAGGCTGTGCTCGGTCGGCCTTTGTATATCTCAGATGAGAACCCGGCCACAATCATCGCGGTGATCGACACACTGCAAGCGCCGTGGTCCGGCTGGAGCCAGGTGGAGCAATCGGTACTGGTGCCTGAGAAGCTGCTGTGGCCGTCGGTGAGCTACATGGTACGCACCGAACCCGGGCAGCGGGATGCCTTGATGCCGATAGTCGAGGAAGCACTGGCCACGAGCAATACCGACCGCATCGTCGCGGCCCCAGAATCGATGCAGGACACCCGCAAGCGCAGTTACGCATTGGACGCCGGTGTCAGCCGCATCCTCTCTGTGGTCATGGTGCTGCTGGTCGCGATCACCGCCCTGGGCGTGATCGGCCTCGTATCTTTCAGCGTGCGGCGCCGTGTCAAGCAGATCGGTACGAGGAGAGCGCTGGGTGCGACCCGGGCCGATATTCGCCGTTACTTTCTGCTGGAGAACTTCCTGATTACCAGCCTCGGGCTCGTGCTGGGCGCTGCGCTCACCGTGGGTTTCAACATGTGGACAGTGAGCGCGCTTGGATTTCCGAAGATTGATCTGACCTATGTGCTCGGCGGCATGTTGCTGTTGTGGGTTGTGGGGCTGCTTGCCGCCTGGGGGCCGGCGCAACGTGCCTGCGCTATTCCGCCCGCGGTGGCAACCCGGACGGTGTAGCCACGGAGCGCTCTGCTCGAGGCGCGCAACCGATAAGTCACATCTCGGCGGTTGGCTCGACCTCCAGACGCATGGCGATGCGCTGTGTCATGCCAGATCGTCGTTCCTCCTCGAGGATCGCTGCCAGGGCGTGGGGCAGCTCGTTGCGCTTGAACTCCCGAAAGCCCAAGCGCTGATAAAATGGCCCGTTCCAGGCCAGATCGGCGAATGTTGTCAGCGTCACCTCCGCCAGCTTTCGGTGGCGAGCCTCTGCAATGACTGCGTCGATGAGCGCACGCCCGATACCTCGACCTCCGAACCGGGGCAGCACGTCGACCTCCTCCAGATGCAGGCGGTCGTCCTCCAGCCAGGCAATGCAGAACCCGACGAGTTCCTCGCCGACCTCTGCCACCCAGAGCAAGCCTTCTCCCGCTGCTTCCTGCAGTTCCTGAAGCGGGGTGGTCTCCTGGGCATCGGGGATCCGGCCGGGTGGAAAGAGAGCGGCCGCGGCTGCCTCGATTGGGGCGATCTGGTCGAGATCCTGAGCGTCGGCTTTGCGGATGCGCAGCGTGGCGGGTATCGCAGCCACGTCAACGCGTCTTCTTCGGCGGGCAGGTGCCTGACCAGCGGCTGCGACGGGGGCCGTTGCGCGATCCGAAGGTGCCGCTGAAACTGCAGGCATCATCGAACCAGAATTCGTAGGTGCCCCACGATTCCGGGTCGTGTCGACGCCCCCATTTCCCGCGCACGTAGTACTGGCCGCGTGAACGATCCCAACCCTGTTCATCCACAGAAAGGGTCTTGTTCGGCTCGCCGTAGTAGCGCCCCCAGTGAATCGCGCCATAGGTGGATGCCCATGGGATGGTCAGATCGGGTTTGAAGCGGGTGGGTTTCAGTGCCGGCTGATCGGTGCACTTGCCGCTCCAGCTACTGGACATGGAGTCGTTGCGCTTGCCGTAGTTGCCGCTGAACGTACACGCGTCGGTGAAACGGAATTCGAATCGACCCCATTCGTCCGGGTTCGCGCGCCTGCCCCACCGACCGCTTACCACGTAAGCGGACGTGGCTTCGTCCCAACCGCTATCCAGCACCTGTAGCGTCTGCCGGCGGTCGCCATAGAAATGGTTCCAGTGGATATCGCCATACGTCGAGGTCCACATCTTGGTGAGATCCGGTGTGAACCGCGCGGCTGTCCGGGTTTCGACGCGATGATCGGTCAAGTCGGGTGGTGCGGCATCAATGGGCTCGGGTTGCGTCTCCATTGCCTGCGGTTGCACCTCCTCTGGCGCTTGTGCCGCTGCACGATCCGTGACGGGCGTTGGCTCGTCTGCGAGCGTAGGAGAAGGGTCGTCAACCGGCCGCCACCAGGTGAATGCAGCCAGAACCGCGGCGCACGCTGCCAGCGCCAGTAACGTGTACATACGCCATCTGCGAGCGGGCTTCGCCTGTTCTGCCTCGACGGGCGGCAGCGCGCGCGTTGCCTGTGATTGCTTTGCATCGCGCCAGTCGGCCAAAGCGGTGCGCAGAGCGCCAGCGGTGGTTTGGCGGTCGGCCGGATGCTTCTGTGTGCCTTTGAGCAGTATTTGCTCCAGTTGCGCGTCGATCTCGGGGTTGATGTCCCGCGGCTTCGGCATCGGATCATGTATTGCTTTTACCAGCACGGCGATGGGTGTATCCGCTTCGTACGGCTGGCGCCCCGTCAGGAGTTCGAACAGAACGACACAGGCAGCGTACACGTCGGTTGCCGGCGTAATCTCACCACCTTCCGCCTGCTCCGGCGACATGTAGGCTGGGGTGCCGATGCCCACGCCGGTCTGTGTCATGGCAGTGTCTGCCGTCAGCAACTTGGCGACACCAAAGTCCATGAGAACGACCCGCCCACGTTCATCGAGCATGATGTTGTCGGGTTTGATGTCGCGGTGCACGACGCCGAGTTCGTGGGCATACGCCAACGCATCCGCGACGCTGATTATCCATTCAACGGCCTGTGCCTGCGGGATGACGTGCTGCTGCTTCAGTATCGCGTTGAGCGTTTTCCCTTCCACATACTGCATGACCATGTAGTAGAGGCCATCGGTTTCTCCGAAGTCGTGCACGCGCACGATGTTCGGATGATCCAGCTGCGCTACCGACTGCGCTTCGCGCTGAAACCGCGCACGAAAGTCCTCGGAGGAAGCGAATTCCGGGCGGATGACCTTGATGGCGCGATGCACGCCGAGGCCGCTGTGGTGCGCGCGGTAGACTTCGGCCATACCGCCCACGCCGAGACGCTGCTCCACCGTGTAGGGGCCGATGCTGCGTCCGCTTAAGTCCATGCGTGCCCTGGCCGCTCGTGTGCTGTGTCCACAGGCGAAACCGGCTACAAGGCTGGAGCTTGCGGAAACGCCATGCCTTCAAGCAGCGCCCCCGGTGTGCCGGCAGTCACCCAGGCGTACAGGGCATCTCCTAAGCTGGTTTGGGCAATGATGTCGCCGACCAGCACCGTGAGTAGCGCCACGGCAATACCCACCCACCACGCGGGATGCACGATTGCGTTGGATCGCTTGTCGCGCAGCATGCCGATCACCGGGAACACGAGGCCGGCGACGGTAGCGGCCTCGAACGCCCACGGGATGAGAAAAGGCATCGGCAGCAATCGACCGAATGCTGGCCCCATGATCGTCGCCATCGCGCAGATCTGCAGGCGACTGTGCCAGTCCGTACGCCGGCGCATGGCCACGGCGGCCCAGGTCAGGGCGGCAAAGCCCAACACACCGAGGCTGTTGGTAAACAGAAATTCCTGAGGCCGAAAAAAGAAGGGTGTTGCGCCGCGTTGCAGGCGGTCGATGGTCAGCGCGATACCGAGGATGACGAGCGCCAGTACCAACACAGCACCAATCCAGCCTAGCCGACGGTGCAGGGCGATAGGGCCTCGCGATGCGAGATGTGATTGCAGCAGAAAAAGCGCGACCCAGCCCATGAAAGCGACGGCGTGCAGATGCATGACGAGCGGTGCGGAGAACGTTGATCGGCCGAGCACCAGATTGATGGAGAAGCCGGCGACGACCGCTGCGGCCATGGCCAGAGCCAGGTGCCAGTAGAAACGGTCGCCTGCCGTCGGCGCAGATATAGCCGCGCTCATCGTTGCCATGTGTTGAACCCCAGTCCTGCCCTGCATCAGTGCGCGAACAGGATATGCGCAGCATGTGCTGT
>JAUILW010000053.1 GCA_030432795.1 Gammaproteobacteria bacterium | reverse complement strand
ACCAATGCTTGGCATCACTGAAATGCCGGCATGACTTCCTCAATGTACTGCTCGAGCGCCTCCCAGTTCACCGGCGGTCGGAAGGCGATGTTCAACCCTTCAACGCCCATCTCCACGTACTCAGCGACCTTGTCGATGGCCTGCTGACTGCTGCCCACCACGGACCCCGGGGCGATGTGCGCCGGAATCTGTCGCTCGTCCGCCCCCAGGTAGAAGCCGAGATTCACGCTGGTTTCGATTTCCGCAGGATCACGCCCCAGCCGTTCGCAGTGCTCACGCATGCGCGCAAAGCGCACCGCGGCCGCCTTCGGCGGCACGTAGGGCAGGTTGAAACCGTCGCCGTACTGAGCGGCAATGCGAGGCGTGCGCTCCTTGCCTGTGCCGCCGATCCACAGGCGCATGCCGGGGTTCAGCGGCTTCGGCGCACACACCGCCCCCTGCATGTCGTAGTACTCGCCCTTGAAGTTGGTTTCTTCGTCGTGCCACAGGGAGCGGATGATGGTGAGCGCCTCCTCCAGCTGGTCAAGGCGCTTGCCCAGCGGAGGAAAACCGTAACCGAAGTCCTTGAACTCCTCTTCGAACCAACCGGCACCGATGCCGATGTCGGCGCGGCCGCCGGACAGGTGGTCGATGGTGACCGCCGCCTTGGCAAGCACGCCGGGGTTACGGAACAGCGCGCAGAACACCAGGCACCCCACCCGCACGTTCTGCGTGAGCGCAGCCAACCCCGCCATGGCCGCCACCGCCTCGAAGCAGGGGTCCTCGCGGCTTTCCAGCGGGTTGGCATAGAAGTGGTCCCACACGCTCACCCAGTGAAAACCACGGGTGTCGGCGGTGTGCCAGAGCCGCTTGAGCTCGTCCATGGTCAGATTCTGCGGGCCGGCGTGGATACCGAACTTCATCGTGCTCCCCTTCTGTGATCGAATGCAGGCAACAATAAACGAGGAGGAATCGATGGGTCGAGTACAGGACAAGGTGGCGCTGGTCACAGGAACGGCGTCCAACCCCAGCCTCGGGCGCGCCACAGCAACCCTGCTGGCGAGGGAAGGTGCAACCGTCGTGGTCACGGACATCGATGAGGCCGGTGCGAAGGACTGCGCAGCGCAGATCGAAGCGGCTGGCGGCAAAGCGCTCGCGTTGCACCAGGATGTCACCGACGAGCAGCAGTGGCAGGCAGTGATTGCCGCCACCGAAGAGCACTTTGGCAGCCTCGATGTGCTGGTGAACAACGCCGGCATCGCCGTGCTCAAACCCATATCCGAATTGTCGCTGGCGGACTGGAACCGGCAGATCGAGGTGAACCTCACCAGCGTCTTTCTCGGCTGCAAGTACGGTATGGAAGCCATGCGCCGCGCCGGCGGCGGCTCCATCGTCAACCTGTCGTCAGTGGCGGGCCTGGTGGGCCTGCGCTCGTGCGTGGCCTACGGTGCCGCCAAGGGCGGCGTGCGGCTGATGTCGAAAAGCATCGCCGTGGAGGGCGCCGGCGACAACATTCGCTGCAACTCGGTCCACCCGGGGGTGATCTGGACCAACATGCAGGCCCAGGCCGTGGGTAGCGACAACCCGGACGACGCCAACGTGGCGGTGGCGCGGGTGCCACTGGGCCGCCTCGGCCAGCCGGACGACATCGCAAACTGCATCCTCTATCTCGCGTCGGACGAGTCGAACTACGTCACTGGCGCTGAGTTCACGGTGGACGCCGGCATGACGGCGGTCTAGTGACGGGGCACTAGCTCCCTTTACGATCCGGATCAGGTCGTTCGCACCACCCCGGCGCCGACGAGGGCATCGATCTCGTCGGCGCTGAAGCCGCTGGACGCCAGCACATCGCGCGAGTCGGCGCCGATATCCGGCGCTCGCGCAGGCGGTTTCTTTGCCTCCTCGCGCACCTGAATCGGGCTGGCAATGGTCAGCGCATAGCCCTCGCCCTCGTCGCCCGTCTCCATCACATAGCCGTTGGCCCGTACCTGCGCATCATCAATCACCGCCCCCATGGGCTGCGCCCAGCCGTAGGTGACATCTGCCGCGTCGAGCCTCGCGCGGTTCTCGGCCAGGGTGCGCTCCGCAAAAGCGCCGTTGAGCATGTCGATGAGCACCATGCGGTTCTTCATGGCTGAGGCAAGGTCGAGAAACCGCGCATCATCGCGCCACTCCGGGTGCCCCACGGCCTCGCAGATCTTCGGCCATTCCCGCCCGGCGTTGATGGCCGCGAGCACGATGTACTGGCCGTCCGAGGTGGGATACACACCGGTGAACGGGTTGTGCCAGCCTTTCTCCTGCTTGTGGCGGCCGAGATCATTGCCGGCGATCACCCCCTGCAGTGCCATGCCGTTCTGCCACACGCCGTTGGCCAGCAGTGATGTAGCCACGTAGCTGCCCTCGCCAGTTTTCTCGCGCCGGTACAGGCCCGTCATGATGGCGCCGAAGAACGCCATGGAGGTGGCGTGGTCGCCCATGCCGGGCGACGGGTTCTGCGCCGCTCCGCCGCGTTCCCGCACGAACTCCATCAGCCCGGAGCGCCCCCACCAGGCGGTGACGTCGAACGCGCGGCGCGCCACGTCAGGCCCTTCAGTGCCGTAACCGGTGATATGCGCGAACACGAGCCTGGGGTTGATCTCCCGCAGGCGCTCGTAGGTCATGGCGTAACGTTGGAGGGTGGGCTCGAGAAAGTTGGTGGTGATCACGTCCGCCTGCGCCACCAGCCGGTGCAGCACCGCCTGCCCTTGAGCGGTAGCCAGATCCAGGCACAGGCTTTTCTTGTTACGCGAGGTCAAAAGCCAGTGGTACGGCACCGGGTAGTGGCCCACGAGGCGCCGGTAGCCGTCGCCTCCCGGGGGCTCGATCTTGATGACATTGGCACCATAGTCGGCGAGCACCGTCGCCGCCGCCGGCCCCGCCAGGAAGCTCGCCACGTCGATCACCGTCAGATCTTCCAGAAGGTAACTCATGATTTGCTCCATCTCGTAGATTGTCTGCGCACCTGCTGCTAAGACCCGTGTGCTGACGCCGTTCTTAAGATACCCTACGCAGCTTGGGACTTTGAGAAGTTAGGAGCGAGGTATGGGACTGGCAGATCTCGGTGGGGTACTGAAGATTTTTGGTGGCTCCGAGCCCAGTGAGGAAGAAAAGGCGCAACTCGCCAAAGAGGTGATGCTGATGGTTCTGGCACGCGCTACCGCGGCCGACACCAACATCAAGCAGGTGGAGGTGGAAAAGGTCCGCCAGGTGCTCAAGCAGCACACCGGCGAGGATTTCACCGACTCCGAAGTGCGCGTGGCCGCGAATTCGCGTATCTATGAAAAGGCACCGCTCGACCGGTACGTGGACGTCAGCGCCCGTAAGCTGGACGTGTCTGCTTGCCTGAACATCGCACTCGCGTTGAAAGAGGTCATCCATTCGGACGAGCGCGTCAGCGACTACGAGATCAGCTTCTTCAACAGCATTGTAGGCGCCCTGGACCTGACCCCCGCGCAGCTGATGGGCCTCGACTCGTAGACGACGAATGACGCTCGCCCTTTCCGGGTACCGCATCGTCGATTTCACGCAGGTCTTTGCCGGGCCGTTCGCCACCCAGCAACTCGCCCAGCTCGGCGCTGAGGTGATCAAGGTAGAACCGCCCGGCACCGGCGACACCACCCGCGGCGGACTTATCGAGCCCGCTGAAGGGCGCGTGCCCGCCGGCTTTGTGACCTGCAACCTCGGCAAGCAGAGCCTGACGCTCAATCTGAAGTCTGCCGAAGGGCTCGACATCGCCCGTCAGCTCATCCGCACCGCCGACGCAGTGGTAGAGAACTTCCGTCCCGGCGTGATGGACCGCCTTGGCCTCGGCTACGACGCGGTGCAAAGCCTGAAACCCGACATCGTCTACTGTTCCGTTTCCGGCTACGGGCAAACCGGCCCGAAGGCCGCACGCCCTGCCTTCGACGGCGCCATTCAGGCTGCTTCCGGCATGATGAGCATCACCGGCCATCCCGACGTGGGCCCCATGCGCACCGGCTTTTTCGCCGTGGACATGGCGACCGCGATGAACGCCGCCTTCGCCATCACGGCCGCGCTCCTGCGCCGGGAGCGCACCGGCGAAGGGCAGCGCCTGGACGTGGCCATGACCGACACCGCGATCAGCCTCATCGGCCCGCAGATGTCCGCTTACCTCGCCAATGGCACCGTACCACCCCTGTATGGCAACCGCTCGCCCACCGGGCAGCCGACAGCCAACGTGTTCCCCACCGCCGACGGCCATCTGCAGGTGGTGGGCCTGAAAGACAACCACGCCCGGCTGCTGTTCGATGTGGTCGGCTTGCCGGAAATGGCCAACACGTATCCCGGCGCACGGGATCGCATCAAGAACTACGACACGATCAGCGATGCGCTGCACGCGCGCTTCGCCACGCAAACCACGAGCCACTGGCACGATGCGCTGCTCGACGCCGGCGTGCCGGTATCCGAGGTGCGTACCCTACCGGAGATGGCTGCAGACCCGCAGCTCTACGGGCGCAGGGCATTGGTGGACGTGCCTCTGACCAATCACAGCGACACGGTGATCCGCACGGTTGCCGGCGGCCATCAGGCCAATGTGGATGCGCCAACGGTACCCGGCAGCGCGCCGACGCTCGGCGAGCACAACGACCGCATTCTCGCAGCACTCGGCTACAGCACAGACGATATCCAGCGTATGAGGAAGGACGGCACCATATGACCCTGCAGACAGCACCACCGGAACGTCTGGGCTTCGACGCGGAGCGACTGTCCCGAGTGAGCGCCTGGCTCGAGCACCAGGTGGCAAGCGAGCGCCTGGCCGGCGCCAGCGTGTTGATTCTGCGACGTGGGGAGGCCGCGTTCTTCGACGCCGCCGGCGTGCTCGACCTCGAAAACCGCAAAGCTTTCGCTGACGACACGATCGTGCGCATCTACTCAATGACCAAACCGGTAACCACCGTGGCGGCCATGCAACTCTACGAAGCGGGCTGCTTTCAGCTGGACGATCCGGTGAGCCGCTACCTGCCGGAGTTTGCCGACACGCCCGTATGGTGCGGTGGCAAGCTCACAAACACGGAGCCGCAGGCGCAGCCGATGACCGTGCGCCACCTCATGACGCACACCTCCGGCCTCACCTACGGGTTTATGCACACCAACGCGGTAGACGCCGAGTACCGCGCACGCGGCATCGAGTTTCCAGGCGCCGGCGGACGTCTGCGTGACTGGGTGGAACGGCTCGCCGAGGTACCGCTGGTGTGTCAGCCCGGCAGTCAGTGGAACTACAGCGTCTCCACCGACGTGCTCGGCGCCCTGGTGGAAGTGTGGTCGGCGCAAAATCTTGCCGACTATCTCGAGCGCAACCTGCTGGAGCCGCTCGGCATGCACGACACCCACTTTACCCTGCGACCGGAAGACCGTGACCGCTTCGCCTCTCTGTACGCGCCGCGCACCGGCGGCGGATTGAGCGGCGTGGCGCGCCAGGCGAGCGCCGAGGAGCAGGCGGCCCGCGGCGGCCTGAAACTGCAGGAATCCGGGGGCGACAGCCGTTTTCTCGAACCCACCGAGCTGTATTCCGGCGGTGGCGGCCTGACCGGCACCATCGGTGACTACGGGCGCTTCTGTCAGATGCTTCTGAACGGTGGTCATCTGGACGGCACGCGTATCCTCAGCCCCACCACGGTGCGCTACATGCGCACCAACCAGCTGCCGGAAGGCCGCGACATGGCCGGCATGGGACAACCGGTGTGGAGCGAAACGAGCTACGAGGGCATCGGCTTCGGGCTCGGCTTTGCGGTGGTTATCGACCCGGTGAAGGCCCACATCATCGCATCCCCAGGCGAGCACCATTGGGGCGGTGCGGCGAGCACGTTTTTCTGGTTAGACCCGGCGGAAGATCTGGCGGTGGTATTCCTCACCCAGCTCATGCCGTCTTCCACCTATCCCATTCGTCGGGAGCTTCGAGTAGCGGTGTATCAGGCGTTAGCCGAGTCCTACGCCTGAGCGGCGGCAGCACTCAAAGAAAACGCCGCGCTTCGATTTCCGGCAACAGCACATCCCCCGCGCGCATGTTGCGAGCCACCAGCTCGCCGAGCCCGGCTGAGGTCTGCACCCCGAAGCCGCCCTGCCCTGCTAGCCAGTAAAAGCCGCTAGCGCGTGGGTCGAACCCCACCACCGGCCGACGGTCCGGCGCGAAGGTACGCAACCCCGCCCAACTGCTGATCACCCGCGTCACGTCACCACGCACCGCCTGCTGAAAGCGGTCGATGGTCACCGCTACATCCATATCGTCCGGCCAGGCATCCATCGGCACGCTCGGTACTTCGTCTGCCGGGCTCACCATGAGGCCGTTGCCTTCGGGCTTGAAATAGAGCGACCCGTCCGCAGCGTGCACCAGCGGCCAATGCTCGCCGCCTTCGGGCAGCGGCAGCAGCACCGCCGTGCGGCGCAGTGGTTGCAGGTGAATGCCGGTGAGGCCGGCCAACTCGCCGACCTGCTGCGCCCAGGCGCCAGCGGCGTTGACCACCACCTCGGCAATGAGCTGGGTATCGCCGCAGTCGATGCACCAGGCACCGTCCTCGCGTGTGAGCGCCGTTACCGGCGCTTTGACCCGCACCTCCCCACCGTTGGCGCGTATACCGCGCTGATACACCTGCAGCAGCTCATGAACGTCGATGCTGAGCCAGTCTGGGTCGTAACAGGCCGCTGCAAGCCATTGCGGATCGAAAGCAGGCACCAGGGACAACGCCTCTTCCACGGTAACTTCCCGCAGGTTCGGACAATGCGGTGCCCACCGCTCGACAAAGGCACGCACCTCGTGCGCATCCTTGTCTGGTCCGGCGGTGAGCCCACCACGCGCATGCAGCAGCGGCTGCTCGCACAGCTGCGCAGGCGGTGCGTTCAGAAACGACTTGCCCGCTTTCGTGAGCTCGGACACCGTTTCGTTCTCATATCCCTCGATGTACAGCGCCGCCGACCGGCCGGACGCGTGGTATGCGGGCTGCGACTCCTGCTCGAGCACGACAACGCTTGCCGTGCGGGAAAGAAAGTAACCCGCACTCAAACCCGCAACGCCGGCACCGATGACGGCGATGTCGTATTGCGGCAAGGTTCAGCCCTTACCGTTGTCGGGCGCGTGGTGCGCCGGCATGGCCGACTGCGCGTTGGCACCTTGCTGAAACGCCGCCGCGGCACGATCGTTCTCCATGATCTTGCTCAGCACCGCCTGTCCAGCCCGATCGAAGCTGTCGCGGTGCGCAATCACGTGCTGCTGGGATTCGCGGTAGCCAGCCAGGTATCCGTTTACCTCCGGCACCACATGCCGCGCCACCAGATCCCAGCTGCGCGCGGTAGCCTCGGGATTGGCCCAATCGTGAATGAAGCCGATCACCGTGCCGAAGCCCCCGGTGAGCTCCTGCAGCTCGCGAATCTTCGCCACCAGCTCATCCGGCGTGCCGATCACCGCCGCAGCACCGTCCACCCGCGCCGTCTGCCGTACCCCGTCGTCGGGCGATGCGAATGCCTCCGCTCCCGGCCGCATGAGCGTGCCCACGGTGTACTCGTTGTGCCAGCGGTATAGGCCATTCTTCGCTTCGCGCTCCGCCTGCGCACGGCTCTCGGCAAGGTGCCAGCTCAACACCACCCGCCAGTCTTTCCGGTTAACCGTGTTGCCTGCCTTGTCAGCCGCCTCCTCAGCGAAGCTCCACTGGGTGGACAGCGCCGCCAATCCGGCAGTTGAGGTAGAGCCGATGGAGAGCACGCCGATACCGTGCTTACCGGCGAGGGTCATGCCGGACGGGCTCACCATGGAAGCCACCGCGCACGGCAACTCCTCCTGCAAGGGCAGCAGCTGCAACCGCGCGTCCTTGAGGGTGAACCAGTCACTTTCGTAGCTGAAACGCTCCTCGCCGGCGAAAAGCCTGCGAATCACCGCCAGCGCTTCGTCCTGCCGGTCGCGCTGCAGCATGGGATCGATGCCCAACGTGTAGGCATCTGACGGCAACGCACCAGGACCGCTGCCGAAGATCGCCCGCCCGCCACTCATGTGATCGAGCTGCACCATGCGCTGCGCCACGTTGAACGGATGGTGATATGGCAACGACACAACACCAGTACCCAGGCGTATGCGATGCGTACGCTGCGCCGCCGCCGCCAGGAACATCTCCGGCGAGGCGATCACCTCCCACCCGGTGGAATGGTGCTCACCGCACCAGTACTCATCGAAGCCCAAACGGTCGAGCTGCTCGGCCAGGTCCAGGTCCCGCTGAAACTGCAGCATCGGATGCTCGCCGATGGGATGGTGCGGTGCCAGAAAAGCACCGAAGCGCACACGATTCATATCCAACCTCCCGAGTGTCAAAGTCGCAGTTGACCATCGGCTGTCGCAGCGTGCAATGGTCACCCGCACCATCACCCACAACCAGGCACTTCCTCCGGCGAGATCAACCGATGCCGCCGCCACCCGGCACTGAGCAGCCAGCTTCGCGCAGGCGACACCTCCGAAAGCCGCACCGGCGGCCCAGGATCCCAGCGACGCTTCCAGCCATCGAACCACACCGTCGAACTCAGCCCATCAAACCGCACCGGCGGCTTGCGCCCATGGCGCTCCCGGAAGTGCTTACGGGCATTGAGCAGCACATGTGCGAGCGCATGCCACACCTCCTTCGGCGTTTTCAGCGCACGCATGTGGTACCGCTCCTTCAACACCGGCCCTGACCGACCAAACACTCGATTCACCGACCGCGCAAAGCGCGCACCCAGGCTCTTCATGCCGCAGCCCAGTTTGTCGGCATCGTCTGCCTCGATGAGCAGATGCACGTGGTTGTGCTGTACCGAGTAGTGCACGACGCGAAAGCGGGAGCGGTGCCAGACGGTGGAGCGACCGTAGGGTTTACGGCCCGGGCCTGGGCGGGGCCAGCCGGGTTTTCGGGGGAAGTTTAGTTCTTGCTGGTTAACAACCATGCACAACGTATCGTGGCGATGTTATAGCGTGTCAATGGTGTTTAGATATCGGTGTAATCATGGAAAAGAACGGTTAGCGGGCGCCGCACTTACCCACCACAGCCCAACGACGCGTAGCATTGGAGGGCTGACTCGTTGGGATGTGGACCGAGTGCCCCAAGGGCGAACCCTGCTCCCGGCGAGGGCGGGGCCCGGGGCAGCGCCCCTGCTCTCAAACCCCGGCACCCAACCAATCCTCCAATCCCCTTCCCTGCTTCCCTCCTCCTCTCCCTCCCCGCCCCTGCTAAACTGCCCCCTTCACTCACCACCAATCACACCATGCGCAAAGCCCTACAGGCCATCGCCGTCATCGTCGTGGCCGCCCTCCTGGCCCGTTTCTACCCAGAAGACACCCTTGTTCAACCGCCGTCAGGCAGCGACAGCGCAGCGGTCGAACAGGCCTACGCCACCCGCACCAGCGGGCGCATGCTGCGAGCAGAGGGGCGTGTCGTAAAACTGCTGCCCGACGACAACAAAGGCGATCGACACCAGAAATTCATCTTGCGTCTGGCCAGCGGCCACACCATCCTCGTATCGCACAACATCGATATCGCGCCGCGCATTGATGCGTTACGCGAAGGTGACACGGTATCGCTGTACGGCCAGTACGAGTGGAACGAGCGCGGCGGTGTGGTGCATTGGACCCACCACGCGCCGAGGCGCGACCACGAGGGCGGCTGGATCGATCACGCAGGCCGCCGCTACGAATAATCGGGAGCCATACGAGGGGAGCAATATGAACCGAGCTACAGGCCTGGCGGCCGTAACGGCAGCACTGCTGCTGACAGCATGCAGCGAACAAGCCGCTGATTCGGCCGCGCCGTCCGCAGAGTCAGTACAAGCTGAGCAGAACGCGCAATCCCCTGCAGCCGAGCCTGCCGCGGTTGCCACGAACCCGGATCGCAATCCCTACTATGGCGATCTGCACGTGCACACCCGTTACTCGTTCGACGCCTACCTCTTCGGTACGCGAACAGATCCGGATCAGAGCTACGCGTTCGCAAAGGGCGGGCCCATCGAGCACGCCAGCGGCATCAGCCTGCAGATGAAGCGGCCGCTCGATTTCCAGGCCGTCACCGATCACGCCACCTACCTCGGCATGCTGCCTGCCATGATGGACGAGAATTCAGCCGTTGCCTCGCACCCCATCTCCGTACAGCTACGCGAGAACTACACGAAAGGTACCGGTCGGCAGGTGTTCAACACCTTCTTGCCCCGCATTGGCGGCCAGGTGGAGAACGACGATCTGTTGAACCTCGACATCGTGCGCAGCGCCTGGCAGGAAATCGTTGCCGCAGCCGAGCGGAACAACACTCCGGGTACGTTCACCACGTTCATCGGCTACGAATACACCCCCAGTGGGCCTGACTTTCAGAACCTGCACCGCAACGTCATCTTCAAAGGATCAGAGCACCCGGACATCCCCTTCTCGCGGCTGGACTCCCTGAACCCTGAAGACATGTGGGACTGGCTGGATGGCCTGCGCGACCGAGGTATCGAAGGCCTCGCCATTCCGCACAACTCCAACGGTTCCGACGGCTGGATGTTCCAGACCACCAACTTCGCGGGCGACACCATCGATGCCGCCTATGCCGAGCAGCGCATGCGCAATGAGCCCCTGGTGGAGATCACCCAGGTGAAGGGAACCTCAGACACCCACCCGCTGCTTTCCCCCAACGACGAGTGGGCGGAGTTCGAGATCATGCCCGTGCGCGTGGCGAGCCCCCTGTCGAGCAAGCCACAGGGCAGCTACGTGCGAGAGGCCTACCGCAACGGCCTCGCCATCGAGCACGAGACCGGCGCTAATCCGTACAAGTTCGGCGTCATAGGCTCCAGCGACACGCACAATTCCGCCGGTTCGTTCGAAGAGGATAACTACTGGTCGAAAACCGGCATGAGCGATATCACGCCACAGCAACGCGGCTCGGTGCCGCTGGATGAGCCCGCTGAAGACGGTCGCATGTATGCCAACGATGCATCGCAGTACTGGGGTGCTTCAGGCCTCGCCGGCGTCTGGGCAGATGCCAACACCCGCGAACACATCTACGCCGGCATGCGGCGCAAGGAAACCTTCGCCACCAGCGGCCCGCGTATCCCCGTGCGTTTCTTCGCCGGCTACGACCTGCCGGCCGATATGGTAGGGCGGGCGGACGCAGCTAAACAAGGTTACGCACACGGCGTCAGCATGGGCAGCGATCTGCTGGCGGCGGGCGAGGCGTCGCCGAAGTTCTTCGCCTGGGCGAGCCGCGATCCAGATACCAAGCCACTACAGCGCCTGCAGATCATCAAAGGCTGGCTGGATGACGAAGGCACGCACGAAACCGTGTACGACGTGGCCTGCGCAGGCGGCGCGAGCGTCGATGCGCAGACCCACCGCTGCCCGGACAATGGCGCAACCGTTGATCTCGCCACCTGTGCCACCAACGACGCCACGGGTGCGGCCGAGCTCGCCGCCCTCTGGCAGGACCCGGACTTCGATGCGGCGCAGAAGGCGTTCTACTACGTGCGTGTGCTTGAGAATCCGAGCTGCCGCTGGAGCACCTGGGATGCGGTGCGCGCCGGTGTGGCGCCGAACCCCGACATGCACGCCACCATTCAGGACCGCGCGTGGTCCTCACCCGTGTGGGTGGTACCCGCTCAGAAGGATTCGGGCTCCGGCATATAGGGCGAACCCGCTAGAGATCCGGCCGGTGCCTCCTCGCGCGCGAAGATCGAGCGCAGGTGCACTTCGTCCGGGCCGTCGGCGATGCGAAAAGCCCGCGACCAGGCGAGCGCTTCCGCCACCGGGCCCGCCTGGTGGCCGCCCATGGCGCCGAACAGCTGTGCCGCGCGTTCCGCCACGCGGTGGTAGGCCTGCGCCACACCAACTTTGAGCACCGCCAGATCGCGAAAGGCCGCCTGAGCGCCCATCTGGTCGACCCGCCACGCGGTGCGCTGCACCAGCAATCTCGCCTGCTCGGTATCTACCCGGCTCTGTGCGATCCACGCCTGCACGGAATCGCGCTCGGCCAGGCTGTCGCCGAATGTCCGCCGTTCGCGGGCGCGCAGCAGCATGAGCTCGATGAGCAGCTCGCACTGCCCGACGGCGCGCATGCAGTGGTGCAGCCGCGCCGGCGCCAGACGCGCCTGCGCCACCTGAAAACCCTGCCCCTCGGCGCCGATGCGGTTGTCCACCGGCACCCGCACCGCGTCGAAGCGCAGGCGGTGGGCAGCACCCATGGGTTCGGTGAATCCCAGATAGCTGCTGCGCGGGCCGATGTGCAGACCCTCGGCATCCCGCGGGACCATCACCACGCTGTGCCGGGCATTGCGCGGCGCGTCCGCATCCGTCACCCCGAGCAGCATATAGAAGCGGCAGCCGGGGTGGGCGGCGCCAGAGATGTACCATTTCTCGCCGGATATGACGTATTCATCGCCGTCACGGCGGATGCGCG
>JAUILW010000632.1 GCA_030432795.1 Gammaproteobacteria bacterium | reverse complement strand
TGGACTACAGCCGCTACGACCGGCAACTCGTGGGCAGCGTATTTCTGGGCAGCGTCTTCGTTACGTTGGCCTTCCTGATCCTCGCCGGCCTGGGCTGGTTGATCATTGCCCGCGCCGTGCAGCCGCTGCGGCAGCTGGAAGAGCCCCTGAAAAAACTCGCGGCGGGCGAGCTGGACATTGCGGTACCGGATTCACCGCACCGCGAAATCGCCGCCATCGGTGAGGCGCTGACGCAGGCGGCACGCGCCATCAAGGAGCGCGACCAGCATCTGCGCCATCTTGCGAGCTACGATCAGCTCACCGGCCTGTCCAACAGGCGCCACTTTCTGGAAGAGGTGGAGCATCGCCTTGCAGGCGGCGGCGCGCTGCTGTTCATAGACCTCGACCAGTTCAAGTATGTCAACGACACCGTCGGCCACCGTGGCGGCGATGCGGTGCTGGCGCAAACCGCGGAACGCCTCCGTCAAACGGTACGCCAGGACGATCTGATCGCTCGCTTCGGCGGTGACGAGTTCGTGATGTTTATAGGCGGCGTGACCACGCAGCGTGCGGAGCAGCTGGCAAACAAGCTCCTGAACGACCTCAAGGAGTATCCCCTCACCCATGCCGGCCAGTCGTTCAACGTCGGCTGCAGCGTCGGTGTGGCCATGGTGGAAGCTAATACCGGCTTCACACCTACAGAACTCGTCTCCCAGGCGGACGTGGCCTGTCGGCAGGCAAAGTCGGAAGGGCGCAATCGCGCGCACCTCTACCTGCGCCAGGAAGGCGAGATGGAGAACATCCAGAGCGATCTGGACTGGCAACGCCGCATCAAACGGGCGATCGCGGAAGATCGTCTGGAGCTGCACTACCAACCGCTGATGCACACAGCATCCGGCCAGATCAACCACTACGAAGCACTGGTGCGTCTGCGCGACGAAGGCGGCAAACTGCACTATCCAAACACCTTTCTACCAGCCGCACAGCGCTTCGGCATGCTCAAAGAGCTGGATCAATGGGTGATCCGCCAGGCGGTGCGCGAGCTCGCGGAGCATCGCAAACGCCGGCCGAACCTGCGCTTCAGCGTCAACATTACCGGCAACACGTTCGTCGACGGCGCGTTCGCGGATTTCGTGATCGAAGAGCTCGAACGCAACAAGCTGCCGGCATCGGCCATCATTTTCGAGATCACCGAGCAGGTTGCCATCGGCACCTTCTCCGACACCGTGCCGCAGATCCGCGCGCTCATCAAACGTGGCGCGGAGTTTGCCGTGGACGATTTCGGCACCGGCTACAGCAGCCTCAGCTACCTCAAACGCCTACCGGTGGCCTACATCAAGATCGACGGCGTGTTCATCCAGCGCCTCACGGAAAGCACCGTGGATCAAACGATCGTACGAGCGATCTCGGACATCGCCCGCATCATGGGCAAACGCACCGTGGCGGAGTTTGTTGGCGACGAGGCCACCATGGCCCTGATCAAGGACATCGGCATCGACTACGCCCAGGGCTTTCACATCGGTAAGCCGGCACGCGAGCTGCTCGAGGAGTCACCGGAGAACGTCGTGGAGTTTCGCGCCAGCTGAAGGCGTCCAGGCAGGCGTAGGACTGCGCGTTAAGAACCGCCCACCTGCCCGCGATGGCGCAGGTAGTGATCCATGAGCACCAGCGCCACCATCGCCTCAGCGATGGGTACCGCGCGGATGCCCACACACGGGTCGTGCCGACCCTTGGTGACCACCTCCACCACATCTCCGTGCACATTCTGCGTGCGGCCGGGAGTGGTCAGGCTCGACGTCGGCTTCAGGGCAACGCGCGCGACGATGTCCTGGCCGCTGGAGATGCCGCCGAGCACGCCGCCCGCGTGATTGCTGGTGAAGCCCTTTGCATCCATCTCGTCGCGATGTTCCGTGCCCTTCTGCCGCACCACATCGAAGCCGTCGCCGATGGCAACGCCTTTCACCGCGTTGATGCTCATCAGGGCACCCGCCAGATCCGCGTCGAGCTTACCGAACACAGGCTCACCGAGCCCCACGGGCACACCGTCCGCCACCACGGTTACCTCGGCGCCGATGGAGTTACCCTCGCGCCGTAGCGCATCGATCAACCCGGCAATTGCCGGCGCAGAATCGGCATCCGCACAGAAAAAGTCGTTGCGCTCCACTTCGGCCCAATCGGTCAGCGGTAGATCCAGCGGGCCGATAGCCGAAAGATATCCGCGCACGCGTACGCCCAGAGTTTCGGCCAGATATTTCTTGGCGATGCCGCCCGCCGCCACCCGCATGGCGGTCTCGCGGGCTGAGGAACGCCCGCCACCGCGAT
>JAUILW010000631.1 GCA_030432795.1 Gammaproteobacteria bacterium | reverse complement strand
GGGCACCGGAGCATGTGGTGTTTTTCAGCGCATACGAGTCCGCCTACCCCTACTCGGCGAATGGACGCATCCCCGGTGAGCCCGAGGGGTTGCTCGACCCGTTCACAGCGCTCACGTACGTGGCGGCGCACACGAAGACGCTGCGCCTCGGTACCGGCGTGTGCCTGGTGCCGCAGCGGCAGCCGATCTATACGGCCAAGATGGTGGCAGATCTCGACTACCTGTCCGGTGGCCGGGTGGACTTTGGCGTGGGCGCCGGATGGCTGGAGGAGGAGTTTCGCGCTCTCGGCGTGCCCTTTGAACGCCGAGGCGCACGCACAGCCGACGCGATTCGCGCCATGAAGGCGCTCTGGGCGCCGGGCGAGGCCACCTATGCGGGTGAGTTCTACGGCTTCGATGCCTGCCACTTCAATCCCAAGCCAGTGCAGACGCCACACCCGCCGATCTTCTTCGGCGGCGAAAGCCGGGCGGCGCTGCGCCGGGTGGCACAGCTCGGTGATGGCTGGTACGGCTACGACCTGGATCCGGCGGGGGTAGCGCAACGGCTCTCGGAGCTGGACGGGCTGCTGGCGGAAGCAGGGCGCTCGCGGGACGACATCACCGTGTACGTAGGCCCGAATTCGCATCCGGTGACACCGGACACGGTTGCGCAGTACCGCGATCTCGGCGTGGAGCAGCTCGTGGTGCCGATGGCGGCGAGTAACTCAGACAAGCTCAAAACCCGTATGGAGCGCATCCTCAGCGTCGTGCGCTGACTTACATTTCTTACATCCGGGTTACAGACGCTACATTCGTACCGGGTGAGACTTACGTTTCTCACGTTCGGGCATGGTTGTAAGCCGGTGACAAGAAAAAACGAACAGACCAAGCACTGGTTTCGCTCCGAGCGGCTGTTTACCGTTGACGGATTCTGGTACTTCTCCACGCGCGAGGGCCTGGATCTGGGGCCCTATGAAAGCCGTAGCGAAGCGCAGATCGAGGCCGGATTTCTGCGGGAGCTCTTGATGGGGCAGCCGGGAGAAGATCCCGGACGCACCGTGCAACGCTTCGTGCGTGAAGGCGAGGCGTTTGGCCGCAGCCTGACCCCTGGAGCACCGCGCCAGACCGCCTGAGCATAATCCCGCATGGCAAATCCTCCGGCCGACTCGCATAATCGGCCGCAGGACACGCTTGGGGAGCCTTGATGCCGAGACTGCGCGAAGTCTCGCGGGAAGACGCCGCGGACGATATTCAGAAGATGTACGGTTTCCTGTTCGGCGATCGCGACCCGGTAGTGGAGCCGGGCACGGCCACGGGCACGCCGGGCAACTGGTGGACGGTGTTCGCCCTGGTGCCGGACTGCTTCCGCCACGCTGTTGAGGGCTTTCGCTTCTACCGTTCGCCCAAGCGCCTGCTGGATCCGATGCTGCGCGAGCTCGGCCAGACCCGCGCCGGCTACGCCCGCGGCAGCCAGTTCGTATTCAGCCAGCACTGCAAGACCATGCGCGATCTCGGCTTCTCCGAGGAGCAGATTCGCGCCGTGCCAGTCTGGTCCACCGCCGACTGTTTCTCCGACCTCGAACGCCTGGTGCTCGCTTATACCGATGCGCTGGTGCTCGACGGCGGCCGGGTGCCGGAGGCATTGTTCGATGAGCTCAAGGAGCACCTCACCCACGAGGAAATTCTCGAGTTCACCTACATCACCTGTCTTTACGAAATGCATGCCACCATGAGCCGTGCGTTGCGTCTGGAGTACGACGACGTCGACGAGCGGGTGGTCGAGGTTCCGGCGCCGGACGACGCCGGTGACATCCTCGGCGCCGTCGACCGCTGACCATCTAGGACCACCAGGAACCATCATGAGTTACGATTTGCCCATTCCCCGCCAGGGAACGCATACCAAACCTTTCTGGGACGGCGCCCGTGAAGGCAAGCTGATGTTGCCGCGCTGTCAGGACTGCAACCGGGTGCACTGGTACCCGCGGCACATCTGCCCCAACTGCCATTCCACCAATCTGGAGTGGATCGAAGGCAGCGGTGAGGGCCGGGTGCACACCTATGCGGTACAGCACCTGGTGTTCGGTCCGTGGAAAGAGCAGGCGCCGTTCGTCACCGCCTACATCGACCTGAACGAGGGCGATCGCATGCTCACCGTGCTGCGCGGTGTGGACCCGAACAAGCCTGAAGAGATTCGCATTGGCGCACGTGTGCGGGTGGAATTCGAGCAGGCCAACGACGACACGTTTATTCCGTACTGGCGCGTGGTGGAGGACTGACATGCCTGGAGCACTCTACAAATCAGCCGCCATTGTTGGCGCTGCGGAA
>JAUILW010000052.1 GCA_030432795.1 Gammaproteobacteria bacterium | reverse complement strand
GAGCCGTTCGGGCCCATAATGGCGTGCACGCTGCCTGCATCCACCGTGAGGCTCAAGCCCTTGAGTATGGCTTTGCCATCGACCTGCGCATGCAGGTCGTTAATCTCCAGCAGCGGCTGCGCCGCAACGTCTGCCACACTACTCAACCGACTGCTCCTTCCAGACTGACTTCCAGCAGCTTGCCTGCCTCCACTGCGAACTCCATGGGTAGCTCTCTGAATACCTCTTTACAGAAACCATTGACGATCATGCTCACCGCTTTTTCGGCGTCAATTCCGCGCTGTGCGCACAGAAACAGCTGCTCATCGCTCACTTTTGACGTGGTGGCTTCATGCTCCACGGTGGCGTTGGCATTCTTGTTCTCTATGTAGGGGAACGTGTGCGCACCGCACGCGCCGCCGATGAGCAGCGAATCGCACTGCGTGTAGTTACGGGCTCCGTCGGCGGTGGGTGACACGCGCACCAGGCCGCGGTAGCTGTTCTCGCTGCGTCCGGCGCTGATGCCCTTGGAGACGATGGTGCTACGGCTGCGTTTTCCCATGTGGATCATCTTCGTGCCGGTATCCGCCTGCTGACGATTGTTGGTCAGCGCCACGGAATAGAATTCGCCGACGCTGTCATCGCCGCGCAGAACGACGCTTGGGTATTTCCAGGTTACCGCAGAGCCCGTTTCTACCTGAGTCCAGGAGATTTTCGCGCGGTTGTGGCAGACGCCACGCTTGGTGACGAAGTTGTAGATGCCCCCGCGACCTTGTGCATCGCCCGGGTACCAGTTCTGCACGGTGGAGTACTTGATCTCCGCATCATCCAGAGCGACCAACTCCACGACCGCCGCATGCAACTGGTTTTCGTCGCGCATCGGTGCGGTGCACCCTTCGAGGTAGCTCACATAGCTGCCGCGGTCGGCAACGATGAGGGTGCGCTCGAACTGGCCTGTGTTCTGCGCGTTGATGCGAAAGTAAGTGGAAAGCTCCATCGGACAACGCACGCCTTCGGGGATGTAGACGAAGGAACCGTCGCTGAATACCGCGGAATTGAGCGCGGCGTAGAAATTGTCCTTCTGCGGCACCACGGAGCCAAGGTACTTGCGTACGATCTCCGGGTGGCTGTGCACCGCTTCGGAAATGGGGCAGAACACCACGCCGGCATCAGCGAGCTTGTCTTTAAAGGTGGTGGCAATGGACACGCTGTCGAACACAGCATCTACCGCGACGTTTTCGCGCACCACACCGGCCAGCATCTCCTGCTCGTGCAAGGGAATACCGAGCTTTTCGTAGGTGCGCAGCAGCTCTGGGTCCACCTCGTCGAGGGACTTCGGGCCATCGCCCTGGCTGCGCGGTGCCGAGTAATACGAGATGGCCTGGAAATCCACCGGCGGGAAACGCACGTGTGCCCATTCGGGTTGAGGCATGCCGAGCCACTGCTCAAACGCCTGCAGGCGCCACTCGGTGAGCCACTCGGGTTCGCCTTTTCGGCCGCTGATGAAACGCACCACGTCGGCATCGAGCCCGGGAGGCAGGGTGTCGGACTCGATGTCGGTGACGAAGCCGGCGCTGTAGTCGCGGCTCAGCCGCTCATGTACGGAATCGTTTGCCACGCTGGGTACCTGATTTTGCGAGGGCGGAGTTTACCGGAAAAATCCATAATACCCGAGTAATTTAGTCGGGTATATGGCATGCGCGTCTGTTTAGTGTATGGATGTATGACGCAGTCGGCGCTGGCCCGATGAACCGTGAAATGCGCAGGTAGCCTGCACCCCGGGCGCGGGGTAACATGCGCCGCTTTTTCGAGGGAAGAGAGACGATGCCGAAGCTGGAACGCTCACCGGAACCCCACCTGTTTCAGGCGTACGGTGTTTACCTGCTCGAACCCAAACACAAGCTCATCCGGCGTATGCGCAAGCGCTACCAGCCGTCGGTGCACGGGCACAAAACCTGGAACTCGAGCTATCTGGTGATGGACTACCTCCAGCACCGCCCGGTGGCGCAGGGCTCGCGCATGATGGAGATTGGCTCCGGATGGGGACCTCTGTCGGTGTTCTGTGCCAAGCGCTTCAACGGGCCGGTGACAGCGCTGGATATCGACCCGGAAGTGTTTCCGTTTCTCGAGGTGCTGGCAGAGCTCAACGACGTGCAGGTGACGTCACTGGTCAAAGGTTTTGACAAACTGAAGAAGAAGGACCTGGAAACCTTCGATGTCATCGTCGGCTCGGACATCTGCTTCTGGGACGAGCTCGTGGATCCACTCGCCAAGATGGTCACACGGGCGCTGCGAGCCGGCGTCAAGCGGGTGGTGATTGCTGATCCCGGCCGTCCTACGTTCTACGAGATGGCAGATCTCTGCGCCAAGAAGCACAACGTCAAACTCAATGAGTGGTACTCAGTCGAGCCGGAGCGTTTCGAAGGGGAGGTGGTTGAAATCACCCCCCGCTGACGGCATCACGTGTGGCGTCAGGACGAATTGCCAAGAAACCCTTTGAGCTGGTTGGCAAGGCTTGAGCAGGCCGAACTTTTCACACGGGCGATGATCGGCACCGGTACTACCACCGCTGGCATGTAGCTGGTGCCCACGGCTTCAGAGCTGACCCGGCCGACGGTACGGCCAGACTCGATGTCCCACACGGAGGCTTCGTAGTCGGAGTCGTTTTCCCAGGTGAGAAAGCCGAAGCAGCCAGCGCCACCCGGGGTGACGCTGCAGCTCAGCGACCCTGCCGAGTCCGTACGGCGGGTGGAACCCTCCACCCAGACGACATACTTCACACCCACCGACTCAAAGCGGTCGACAAGCGCCGGATGGCTGATCAGCTCCGGCAGGTCGCTGGCGTTCATGGGGGCGGTGCGGGGCTCGAACCAGGGGAACAGCGCGTCCCGGAAGGCTTCGCCGTCCACCACGGGTATGCCGTTGCTGCCATTGCCCATGCTGCGGGATACACAGCTCACGAAGTCGAGCTCCGTTTCGCTGCTGCTTGGACGATTGCGGCGGCCGAGTACCACCACAGCATCACCCTCGGCGAGCTCCGTGTGGCCCTCACGAACCTCCTGCACGGTGGATGTCACACAGCCGCTGAGAGTCGCCAGAGCGGCTATTGCTATTGCCAGTCCAATCACAGGGGTATTCATGTGTCGATCCTCGCATTGCGCTCGTCGAGCCAGGTTTTCACCACGGGCACAGTGTGGAAGTGAAGAGAAAAATACGCAATGGCATCGCGACAGGCGGCGATGGCTGCTTCCTGCAGGGCAGGGCGGGCGGAGCTCACGCCGTAGTTCTGGGTGTGAGCTTTGCCGTAGGCGGTGAGCGGCCAGTCGCCGCGCAGCGTGCCGTCGGTGTTGTAGAGCTTGATCTCGTAGCGGATCCACACCTCGAAATAGTCGGAGCGTGTTTGTTTGGGGGTGGAGAACTGCAGATCGGTGATGCTTGGCACCATGACACCGTCCAGATCGGGGTGAGGGCCGGTATTGCCCACGAATTGATGACTGGCGAAGAGTCCTTCCGACAGCCGGTCGAAGAGCTGTTTTTGCACATCTCCCAGGCTGATCACGAACTCGCCGGAGCCGTCGATGGTTTCCTGGTGAACGTAGCTGGTCAGCGCTTCATCGAGATACCAGCCAACATCGAGCTGGTAGCTGCGAACGAGCGGCACGGGAAAGTCCGCCTGCACGTCCACCCGCGCGCCGGAACAGGCGCTCAGCAGCACCATTGCGCACACACTGGCCAGGGCCACCGCGGCGCGATTTGCCGCTCCTGCCGTCTTTTGTTCCGCCGCTCCCGCCCTAGCGTGTAGCACCTTTTCCCCCACCATGCTGGTGATCCCACCTGTACAGGATGCTGAAAAGTACGTCCTGAACTTTTCAGCGACCGCGGGCTGTCGCCCGCTCACGACGAATCAATCACTTAGGTGCTCGATTCGCGACCCGGCCATCCCTGGTCGGTATAGCAGGCTGCTTTCGAACACCCTGCTAAGTTACTGAAATTCCGCAAGCCCGACAAACGACCCATCGTTACGGTGCGCAAGCTCCCGCATCAACGCGGCAAACTGATAGGTGCGCAGGCTTGGACGTTCGATGTACACCGGGAAGCCGACCGCATTGATGCGCACGCGCCGTTTGCCCTTGGCATCGGCGACATTGATTTCATCCACCGCGTCGATGATTTCCTCGATGGACGAGCCGGTGAAGTCGTCGCCGAACACATAGATGCCGATGCGTTTGTCCGGCGCATAGAACGCGTTGATTGCCGCGCGAATGCCCTCCACCGGGCTCGAGTTGGAAAACGGCGCCCAGCTGCGAAGGCTGCGGATGATACTCTGCCTGCGGCTCGGGCTGTCCGGCAGCCAGCGCCCGGCGTAGCCGTTGAACATGTAGTCGCCCATATCGTTCATCACCTGGATACCTTTCACCTGCGGGTACACCGCCAGGGTTTCCTCTACCTTGCGCAGCACCTGCGGCCAGGCCGAACTCTGCATGCTGCCGGAAGTGTCGATGACGAAGATGATGTACTCGCTGTCCACGGCGATACCGCCAACGAGGTCGTTGCGGGGGGAGAAGTCGGCGGCCAGTAGACGCTCCATCTCATCGGTGAGGCTTTGCTTGGTGGCGGCCAGCTGATCCTGTTCGCGCTGTGACTCCTGCTTGTTCTCCCGCGCGAGATTGAAGCGGCCGAGGATGTTGGTGAGTTCAGATTCGAGGCTCGCCAGTTGGGTGAGCGTGTCGTTCAGCGACAACCTGGAATCGGTGAGCTGTCGCTGTACTTCACGAATCTGACCGCGAATCTCGTGCAGCGCGTTTTCCCGAGCGGCCACCTGACCTTCGAGGTTGATGGTGCTCTTCTCCAGCAGCACCGGCTCTACGGTCTTGGTAATGAGCAGCAACAGGATAATGGCGCCGAAGCCGCAACAGATGACATCGAGAAAGGAGACGGAGAACTCCTCTATACCGCGCCTTCGCGCAGCCCGCTTCACGGCCAATCCCTCGACGGTGCGAGAAAAGCGCCTCCGGTTGCCCGGGCCAGGTTCCAGAAGGCGCCTGCGGCAAAGGGATCACCCTCCATCGGAAACATAATCACGTTCACCGGTATCTGGTTAGGTAGTTTGACCCGCGCATCGCGAAAGAGATCCAGGCGATCCTTGCCGCTGATGGTGGCTTTGCGCGGCGGGCGGGTACCCTGAGTAGGCAGCGAATCGGTGATCAGGTAGACGTTATCCGGCAACGGGCTCATCTCCCGCAGAACAACGAACAAATTCTCGAGGCTCGTGCCACCGTCGGGTACGGCCTTTCGCAAGCCGGCGAGGCTCGTTCGGATGCTGGCGCCATCGCCGACGGGCGCCCAATCGTAACCATTCGGCGTGGTGACGGATTGCACCTCGGTGTTGAACAGCAGCACCTGAAAATCCGCCTGTAGAGGGATCTGCGCCACCAGCCAATCCACGGTGCGCACAGCCCGTTGCCACTTGGGCGCGCGTTGCTTGCGTTCGTCAGTCATGTTACGCCGGCGCAGCACGTTGACGATGGTGTCGTCGAGCATGCTCGCAGACGCGTCCAGAGCGATGACGATATGCTCACCACCTACGCGCAGCCCGGTCAGATACTGGCGGTTGCCTTCACCTTCGATGCGGACGATGCGGGTACCGTCCTGCGCGTCCTCCAGGGCCTGCAGTTTCTCCACTTCGTCCTCTCTGGACTCGATGTCCGACTTCAGCGCTTCGAGGCTCTCCACCTGGGCACGGGACAGAGACTCCACCTGTTCCAGGTCCTTGCGCTGACGCTCCAGGCTCGTCTGTGTGGAAACCAGCCGCTGCTGTTCGCGATCGACCTTGCGTCGGGTTTCATCGAGCTGCTCGATCAACTCCACGAGGTCGCGCTCACCGTTTTGCACCTGATAGTCGAGCATGCGTATCTCAGCGAGCAGGTCGTCGTTGATCACTACCGTATCGCGTTCGCTTGCGTGGTTGATGATGAGGAATATCAGTACCACCGCGCCGAAGCCACAGGACATGACGTCCAGGAAAGACAGGGAAAAAACCGAGATGCGACGGCTGCGCGCCACTAATCCACCACCTCGATCAGCGTGAACAGCCGACCGCCGACATTCACCGTTGTGCCACTGGCAGCATCACCCACCGCGTCAGCCGGAAGCGCTGCTGAGCCGATGCGGTACGCGGTGGTCGCGTGCAGACCGTGGGTTGGCATGCCCGCCCTGGATGCTGCTGGCGGCGATGTGTCCGCTGCCGCGCCTGCCGGTCGTGGCTGCGCTTGAGGCTTGTCCATGAGCGCGGGTTTGAGGGCGCGATGGTAGCGCACGTCATCGGTGCTGAGCAGCGACCCTACGTGGCTGGCAAGCCACGCACGCAGCCGATCGGCATCGCTGCGTTGCACGCTGAAGCGGCTCTCCAGCAGCGCACGCAGCAGTGGCACGCTGGCCGCATTAGGCCCCAACCGAATGGGCAGATCCGGATTCAGCGCAGCGATGAGGCTCTCGATCGAACGGCTCAGGCGCGTGCGCAGGGCATCGATGCTGACTTCCTGGCGCCGCGTCTCGCCGCCGTGCTCGATGGTCAGATAGCTCGAGGGCGTCGCGGAGCCAAACCAGCCCGCCACCAGGTTGTAGAGCTGCTGCTCCGTGTGCGCGGCATGCAGCGGATCGAAGCGGGAAGACGAGACGAACTGATCGGCGATGACGTTGGTCCAGCCGTCGATGATGCGGCTGATGCTGGTGTCCATGAACTCCGTGGCTGCTCCAGCAGCAGTGTCAGGTTTGAGTTCCACGCGAACGATGTAAGCGCTGCTCATGTTCAGCTCGAGAAACTGCAGTGGTGTATCGCCGGGTTGAGCGGCAACGCAGGCACTCGCAAGATCGGTAAAGCCGCCGATGGTGACGCCGGCTTCTTTCGCCACCCCCAGCAGCAGGCTCAGCTGCTCGTTGCTGACCGGGCTGGGTACTACAGCGAGCAGAGGGTCACTCAATGCCGGTTGCGTCTGGGCGAGTGTGCGCAGGTGCAGGTAGAGCAGGTCTGCATGGTTGCGCGCGGAGGTGAACGGTTGTGTCAGGGGATCGGCGCTCAGCTTGCCGAGATAGTCGAGGTTGCTCTGTCGCGGGTGTACACGGGCCTTGGCGAAGGCATCTGCGCCAAAGAGCAGGTTGCCATTACTTTCCAGGGCTGCGGCGGGCTCCTCGTAGACAACGATGCCGTTGGCAATCAGGGTCAGCCGCCAGTCATTGAGAATGAGGGCAGGGCTCACACGCTGCTCCTGTCGGAGCTGCCGCGCCATTCGTCATTCGCACGCACCTGCATGTGTCGTACGAGCTTCTGATCCGCGTAGGCGTGTGCGTCCAGCACCAGGCGCTCCTGTATGAGTTGCAGTTGGTGCATGAGGAACATCAGCACGATACTGATCACCAGCGCGATGAACGTGGAGTTGAAGGCCACGCCCAGGCTCGCTGTGACACCGGCAATATCGCCTTCCACCGCGCGATAGGCCTGGCCCAGCGCCTCGCCAATGCCGCGCACGGTGCCGATGAAGCCGATGGATGGTATGGCCCAGGCGATGTAGCGCACCATGGACAGCTCACTGTCGAGGCGGTCGGACTCCGTATCGCACACTGCCCGCACAGCCTCAGATACATCCTGCACATTGCGGGTGGAAGCGAAGCGCTGCAAGGCGCTGATGAGGGTTCTCGGCAGCAAGTACTCCCGGGTGTCCTCGGGCAGTGCCTGAATCGGTCGGGTGTATTGCCGCGCATCCTCCGGCAGGATGCTCGTGCCTTCCTGGATATCCAACATATCCTGCTGCAGCAGGCTACGCTCACGGAGTGCCGCGCGTGCTTTAAAACCCATGATCGCCATGGCCCAGAACATGAGCACGAAGCAGGTTTCCTGCTCGTAGTCGCGCAGCACCACATAGATGGAGCGGTCCTGCACGAAGGCTTTGCCCTCCGCTGCAAGCTGTGCCTGGGCCTCGAGAATGGCATCGGCATTGGGCCGGATGATGGTGATGTACACCAGGTGCACGAGGATGACGGCGACTACCAGCGCGGCGATCTGGTAGATCAATTCGAAGTGCAGGGTTTTTTTCATTGTTATAGCTCGGCCTGGTTAGATATCCACCGGGAAGGCGATGGCAATGTCTTCTGAGATATCTTCTGTGGGTACGAAAACGTCGTCTTCGGCGGCTTCGTCGTCATCAGCTGCGGATGCTGCGTATACCGATATCACCGCCAACAAGGCTGCGGCAGCCGTAGCGACGGATAACGCGCGCTTTCCGGAAAACGTTCGATGGGTTGTCATAACTCGATCTACTCCGCGTTTCTGGCGATTCTGAAGCCCAGGTCTTTGCGTCCGTCGGTGCCGTAATCGCGGAAGGACAGCCGCAGATCGGTGACCGTTCCGTGCATCCAGCCGGAACCCTTGATCACGTGGAACTCGCCAGCGGCAGGGCCGAACGGCTGAGCTGGTGCATCCTTGCGGGGAATCTCGTAGTAATCGTGTACCCACTCGGCGACGTTGCCGCCGAGATCGAACAGGTCGTGCGCGTTGGCGCTGAATGATCCCACCGGAGCGGTCGCCACGTAGTTGTCGTTATAACCGTAGATGATGCGTCCAACCAGGTGCTGCGCTGCACGGTCCGCATAGTTGCCATGGCGGTCCGGAGGCGGCAGGTTGTCACCCCATGGGTAGCGCAGGAGGCTGTCTATACCCGGCACCGTTCGTGCCACCCAGGCCCATTCCGCCTCGCTCGGTAGACGGTACCCGGTGGCCGCGAGATTCACTCCGACCAGCTTGCCCAGGTCGATGTCGTAGACCGGCGTGCGTTGCTCCTGTTGCGAAAGCCAGTTGCAGTAGAGCGCCGCATCGATCCATCCCACATCGACCACAGGCTGATCGTCGGCGTTGAGAACGTTACCCTGAAAGTCACCCGAGTCGTGGCTGGCGAGATACGCCTTGTACTGTGCGTTTGTTACTTCGTGTCGGGATATATAGAACAATGAATTGAGCGCAACGTCGCGCAAGGTTTCGTTGGCACGCCGTCCGGGTTCCCGCCGGGAAGCACCCAAGGTGATCGGCGCGGGCTCGATGAGGACCATCTGCTGGCCGTGTTCCGTCGTGTAGCGGGGTTTGAGGGCTCGCCTGCGCGCTTCCTCTACGGTGAGCAGCTTGACGCGCAGTGCCTGCGCAACGCCTGCACGCGGCCGCACCGTCGTCTTATAGGCGGCGTATCCCGGCAGCTCGATGACGAACTCGTGCGCACCCGTCGGCAGATTCAACGTCCGGTTTGCATCGCCGAGTAACCGGCCGTTGAGCCTCAGCTGCGCACCAGCGGGCTGCGCTTCCACGTTCACTTCGCCGAGCACCCGCGCCAGCTCGAGCTGCATCGCCGGGTTGCTGCCGCGCTTCAGCGCCACCTGCTGCTGCGCGCGGTGGTAACCCTCGAGTATTGCCTCGACGCGGTAACGCGCGCCTGATCGCAGCGTCAGTTGAACCGGCGACTGACCGACGAATTCTCCGTCCACGGTGATCCCGGCCCCGGCAGGAGAGGTGGAGACCTCCAGGGTGGCATCGGCCTGTACGAGGGTGAACGTATCCAGGCGCTCCTCCTGTTCCGCAGCGACGACGAGTCGCATACGGGCGGTGCGATAACCATCGCGGCGCACCGCGATCTCCCGCTCGCCAGCGAGCACCTCGACCGTCGCTGGCGTGATCAGCCCCGTATCCTGTCCGTCCACGAGCACTGAGGCACCCTCGGGGTTGCTGTTGATGTAGACGTCGCCCCAGTTCGGCGCGAGTGTGAGACTCAAGGTTTGCGCCTGCTCGCGTCCGGCAACATCAAACAGGATGGTTTTGCTGCGGTAGCGTGGATGCTGCGCGGTCACCTCGTGCTCGCCGGCGGCAATGCGCGCAGAGGCAGATGTGTCCTGTACCTGTCCGTCGATCAGTACCTCGGCATCTGCCGGTTCGAGGGCAAAGGAGACGATGCCCGGCAACGGGGTGAAGTTGACAACGACCTCCTGCTGCCGCGCGTCGGTGATCGAGATATCCATGGTCAGCGGCTCGTAGCCAGGTGCTTCGGCGTGTACCGTGTATTCGCCTTCGCGCAGCAGATAGACGTCTCCCAGCTCGAACGCAGCACCCCCGTCGATGCGTACGCTATCCGGCGGTGCTGAGAAGCGGAAGGTCACGGATCGTGCGGTAAAAAGGTAAATCAGAATTGCCAATGCCAGCAGGCTGAGCAGCACTATGGCAATGGTCAATGGCCGGATGCGCGTACGCTCGTCGCTGCGTGCGTAAGGCTGGTAGGCCGCGGCTTCGACGCGCACCGGTTCGTGTTCGGCGCTCACTGGCTCAGGACTTCGTTGCAACGGATGGTGATGGGCTGCATATCCGGACGCACCACGAAGTGGTGTCGCACATCCCGACAACCATTCTGGCTGCCAACCACGGTGTACTCGCCGGGCCGCAATTCCAGTGTCTTGTTATCGAACCGTCCGAGCTTACCGACGCTGGACAGGAGCACTTCCGTCTGCGCATCCGACAGCAGCGTCACCGCCACCGGCCGGCCGTAGCTGTCCACGAGATCAGCGACGGTGGTGAGCAGTGCAGCGAACGCCGGCGCCTGCACTTCGAGCGCTTGGGCTTCGGCGATGATCTCTCGCGCCTCACCGTAGAGCTTGGCAGACGACAATTTGTCCGGCTCGTTGTTGATGCGCTGCAACACGTCCTGCATGTCAGCGAGCTGCGCCATGCGGCTGCGACCGAGCTTGGCGAACTCGATGTTGGCGTCGATCGCCAGCACTTCTTCGTAGAGCGTCTGCGCATCTTTCCAGCGTTCTTCCGCCGCCGCAGCCTCAGCGCTGCGTTGTTTGGCGGCGATCAGGCCGAGCTCGCTTTTCTGCGCAACCTGCTGCAAGCCACCAGCCGCTACTTCGTTCCCTGGCCGGATGGCAAGCACCGCGCGGAATGCCTTTTTAGCCTCTTCAAACCGGCGGGCGTCCAGCGCCGCAAACCCTTCCGACAACTGCCTCCGCACGACCGCGTCGTCGCGCAGTTGCGCAGTGCGCTGGCGCAGGGCATCGAGCCCTGCGGTTTGCGAGTCGATACCCGCAGCCGTGTCGTATGCCGCCAGGGCGTCGGCCCATCGCTCGGCGAGTTCGTGATTGCGCGCACCGCGCAAAGCTTCGACCACTAACGGCAACCGCGATGCCCGTTCGACCCCGTGCTGCGCAGCCTTGTTGTCAGGCTGGATGCGCAGCGCATCGGCAAAGGCACGCTCCGCGTCATCCGTTTGCCTGGCGTCCAGAGCCTGGTTGCCTGCGGCGAGATACTCGAGCAGCAGCGCTTCTCCCTCCGCCTGCAGCGCTTCGACTTTCTGCTGCGCCTCACCGTAGTAGCCGGTGGCCTGCTCAAAGCTTTCATCGAGGAACGCCTGGTCGCCTTGCTTGGCAAGTTGGTTGGCGTCCCGATACGCGGCCTGTGCCCACTGGTCTACCTCGAAGCGGTCTGTGAGCGCGATTTGTGCCTCGATGAAGGTCGCCGCCGCGGCCTGCGCTTCTTTGCGTTGCCGCTCGAACGTCAGAGCGTCGAATGGCGCTCGTTGGGGCTCATCGGAGGAGGAGGGTGTGCGGCTGACGGCTGGGTCGTCGCTGACAATGTTGGGCTGGCTCTGTACCGTCGGCGCTGATGGCTCGAGCGTGAATACCCAAAGCATGCCGGATAACGCCAGCACCGCCACCAGGCCCAGCCCCACGTAGCGGGCCCAGGGTAAGCGGGTGCGCTGCTGCTCCGCCATGTGGCTGAGCGGCGGCGGCGTAGGACGGATGATGAGGTCGTCACTCATTGCGCGCGGAAGCTGTCAGCTCGGTTCGTCAGCAGGATTTGGCTGTTCGGATTCGTTGGCATCGTCTGTTGGAACGGGCAGGCCGAGGTCTTCGTAGTACATGCGTTTCAAGATGCGCCGTAGCTGTGTGTACTGCTCGTCTACCGTACCTTGCAAACGGATAGTCTGGTTTTCCAGATCCATGGTGAACGGGATGAGTTCCGCTTCCGCGGCAGTTCCCACCTCGCGGATCACCTCAGCATGCATCGCCGCCTCGTGGCGCTTTTTCACGGCGCTTTTTATCAGCGTCACGCCGCCGAAGATGGCGCCAAGGGAGCTTGCGTCGACATATGCATTGTCGCTTTCGTACATGGCGCCGATGCCGCCCACGATGGCCAACGTGCCGCCGATCATGC
This sequence comes from Gammaproteobacteria bacterium, assembly GCA_030432795.1. Lineage (GTDB taxonomy): Bacteria > Pseudomonadota > Gammaproteobacteria > Pseudomonadales > Azotimanducaceae > SYFY01. Next base: position 234 of record JAUILW010000052.1, on the reverse strand, counting down.
GTGCCCGCGCTTGCGCCTGCAGCTGCCGATTGGCGATGGCTTCGTCAAAGGTTGCGGACCGCCAGCTCTGATACGCCGTGTACATACCGCGGTGAAAGCCCGCGTAGTACTCGTCCAGCGTATCGATGAACAGATACTCCCGCTCACGCACGCGACGCACCTGGTTCAGCATCGGATCGTTCTCGGCCGGCAGGCGCAGCAGCCGATAGCCCCCTTCACTGCCGATCTGCGGGT
>JAUILW010000051.1 GCA_030432795.1 Gammaproteobacteria bacterium | reverse complement strand
CCGCTGCGGGTCTGCTCTTCGTACAGTTCGTAGCGGCGCTCAAACGCCTTGCCGTACAGGTCGTGCAAATCGCCTACGTCGCTTGGCGAGAACAGCGTCCATTCGCCGTCCTGCATGACGCGTTTCATGAACAGGTCCGGAATCCAGTTGGCCGTGTTCATGTCGTGCGTGCGGCGCCGGTCGTCGCCAGTGTTCTTGCGAAGCTCCAGAAACTCCTCGATGTCCAGGTGCCAGGTTTCCAGGTAGGCGCACACAGCACCCTTGCGCTTGCCGCCCTGATTGACTGCCACGGCGGTGTCGTTGACCACCTTGAGGAACGGCACCACACCCTGCGACTTGCCGTTGGTGCCCTTGATGTAAGAGCCAAGTGCACGCACTGGGGTCCAGTCGTTGCCGAGGCCGCCTGCCCACTTCGACAGCATGGCGTTGTCGTGAATGGCACCGTAAATACCGTCCAGCGTGTCCGGCACGGTGGTGAGGAAACAGGACGACAGTTGCGGCCGCAGCGTGCCGGCGTTGAACAATGTCGGCGTTGAGCTCATGTAGTCGAATGAGCTCAACAGGTCGTAGAACTCGATCGCGCGCGCATTCGGGTCATCCTCCTGATGCGCAAGCCCCATTGCTACGCGCATGAAGAACACCTGCGGCAGCTCGAAGCGGCTTTCGTTCCAGTGAATGAAGTAGCGGTCGTACAGCGTCTGCAGGCCGAGGTAGGTGAACTGCTGGTCGCGCTCCGGCCGCAGGGCCTCGCCGAGGCGGCTGAGATCGTAGTTGGCGAGCTGCGGTGCTAAAAGCTCGAGCTCGATGCCTTTGGCGATGAACGCTTTGAAAGCTGCCGGATACAGCGTGAGCATCTCGGATTGTGTGGCGCGGAAGTCACCTGCGGTGGCATTGGGCTTCTGCACGTTCATGAACGACAACGCTTCCGTGCGCAGCTCATCGAGCAGCAGGCGGGAGGAAACGTAGGTGTAGTTCGGTTCTTCCTCGATGAGCGTGCGTGCGGTAATCAACGTAGATGTGGCGACATCTGCCACTGCGATACCGTCGTACATGTTGGTCAACGATTCTTCGATGATGCGCTCTGCATCCACATCGCCCAAACCGTCACAGGCTTCTGTGACCAGCGTGCGCAAACGGTCCACATCCAGCGGCTCGGTGGTGCCGTCGGCCAGCACGACGTTGATGGACGGGCGTTGTGCTTCTACACCGGCCTGCTGGTTCTTCTCCTGTCGCTCACGTGCTCTTCCTTCGCGGTAGAGCACGTAGGAACGGGCCACCTTGTGCTCGCCGGAGCGCATCAGTGCGAGCTCTACCTGATCCTGAACATCTTCAATGTGCAACGTACCGCCGCTCGGCAGACGGCGCTTGAACGCTTCGGATACCTGTTTCGTCAGCGCTGCCACCAGCTCGCGGATGCGTGGCGACGCGGCCGCCGTGCCGCCCTCGACGGCAAGGAAGGCTTTCGTCAGGGCGACCGCAATTTTGTCGTCCGTATAGCGCACAACCGTGCCGTTGCGTTTGATGACCCTGAGCTCGCCTGGGGCCGTGGCGGTGAGGGATGCATTCAACGACGGCGTCGCGGTGGTGGGCGCTTGCGTCTGTGCGGCTGGCGGGTGGTTGGAAACCTGGGTGTCCGTTTGCATGTGGCTCCTTTCGAAATTCGTTTTCGTATGTCTCGTCTGTACGTCTACGCGTCAGTCCAGTGCGCGCTCCGGTGTGCGCTCCAGTGCGTGCTTCTGTGCGCACTTCGCCGCTTGCGTGGCTGCTTGTTCGTGGGCGTCAGTCTGTCTGCTGCTATCTATCTACTGCTTGCTGTTTTCAGTGCTTTCTTTTCAGTGCGTTCCGCAACTTGCCCCCGGCCATCTATGCCCTGTCGCCTGCGCCTTATCATGTGCGACTGTGTTCGGACGATAGAATCGCCGTTGCGCCATGGTTTGGGCTAAGGTCAATATATTGACCTGGTCAAGTTGTATTTTTCGGGGTGCGAAGCGTCGAACGATGCCTGCCAATGTCGATAGCCCGGATAATGCGCCAAGTACGCCTGCTGCTGGCGGTTGAATCCATGCTGATGCCACACTGTGGGCGAAAGTTCGATGACGACTTCCATGCCGGGAGAGTCGCCTGAAACACTAGATATAGTGCTTTCCCGCATCCCGCACACAACATAGTGCGATGATGCCCTGATTGCAAGGCATAAAGGGCGATAAGCCGGGAATCCGCTGGAGTGGGCATAAGTTGGGGATAAACATGGGATAAAGGGGGCGAAATCGTCTCCTGAACCGGGGGATAGACTGTGCATATCCTGTGGATCGGGTAACCACTTGAAAGCTTCCTGTGGTTTGCGCACATTGCACCGAACTTGAGGCCTAATATTCGGAGGCCAGATATGGCTCGCTACCTGCTTGCGCTGGACCAGGGGACATCCTCTTCCAGGGCGATCCTTTTCGACACCCAGGGGCGGGCGGTCGCCGTCGCACAGCAGGAGTTCGACGCCAGCTATCCGGCGGATGGTTGGGTGGAGCAGGACCCGGAGGTACTTTGGAGCACGACGCTCGATAGCGCCCGCCAGGCAGTGGCACAGGCGGGAGTCGGCATTGGCGAGATTGCTGCGCTGGGCATCACCAACCAGCGAGAGACGGTGCTGCTGTGGGATCGGCAGACCGGTGAATGCGTACACCCGGCCATTGTCTGGCAGGACCGCCGTACCCAGGAGCAGTGTGAAGCCCTGCGAACCGCAGGATGCGAGGCGCTGATTCAGGCGCAAACGGGCTTGCTGATAGACCCTTACTTCTCTGCCAGCAAGTTGGCCTGGATCCTCGATAGCGACGCAGACCTTCGACGCCGAGCAGAGCGTGGCGAGCTGTGCTTCGGCACGGTGGATAGTTTTCTCATCTTCCGCCTGACAGGCGGTGCCCGCCACGTCACCGACGCCACCAACGCCAGTAGAACCCAGCTCTTCGACATTCACCGTCAGGTGTGGAGCGATGATCTGTTGCGTATGTTCAACGTGCCGCGAGCCGTATTGCCCGAAGTGCTCGACAGTGCTGCGGACTTTGGCGAGACGGAATCTGCGTTGTTTGGCGCAGCGCTGCCGATTCGTGGCGTGGCCGGGGATCAGCAGGCGGCGTTGGTGGGGCAGGCATGCTTGCGCGAAGGTATGACGAAGAGTACCTACGGTACGGGCTGTTTCGTCATGGCCAATGCAGGAACCCAAGCTCCCGTGTCCGGCAACGCGCTGCTCAGCACGGTTGCTTACCGCCTTCAGGGGCAAGCCACTTATGCGCTCGAAGGCAGCATATTCGTTGCCGGGCAGGCGGTGAAGTGGCTGCGTGACGAGCTCGGCGTCATTGCCCAGGCCGCTGATACGGAAAGTCACTGCCGTGCCACGGGAGGCGATACGAGAGGTGTGTATGTGGTGCCGGCGTTTACCGGACTAGGCGCACCGCACTGGCGGCCCGACGTGCGCGGTCTGATCACCGGGCTGACCCTGGCCAGCAACGTGAGCGACATTGTCACCGCGACCGTGCAGGCGGTTGCCTACCAGACTCGCGACCTGCTCGAGGCTATGGCGGCAGATGGTGTTCAGGTGACCGAGCTCCGTGTCGATGGTGGCATGGTTGCCAATGACTGGTTATGTCAGTTTCTTGCTGACCTGCTTGATGTGACGGTGCAGCGGCCGCAGGTGACGGAGACGACTGCGCTCGGGGCGGCCATGCTGGCTGCAGTGGGTGCCGGTGAATTCGCCGATCTCGAATCGGCTGCAGCCCTCTGGCAGATGGACCGCAGCTTCGCGGCGAGCATGGCGCAGCCTCGGCGGGAGGCGCTGCTGCGCGGTTGGCGTAGCGCCGTCGCCCAGGCTACAGCAACGGCTCCAGGCAGATCTTTGTAAAAAACCCTTACAAAGCGTCACGAGTTGCGGCAGACGTTCGGCGGGCGTGATCGGTACACTTCGCTTTTACAAATAGGAGTTGCGGCGGCACGTCGTACCGCGGAGTGTTCATCTTCAACCTGCAGAAAAGCCATCGATTCGCGATCGTCGTTCTCGCGGCGTTGATCTACCTCGCCTTCGCCTGGGCGTTGGTAGATGCGCAATACGTTCGGATTCGCGGCGACTTCTACCTGGCGCTGGTTACCATCTGGTTGGCCGGCGTCGTGGCGCTATGCTGGCAGGGTAGAGCGCTTGAAGTGTCGCGCACGCTCCGCGTCGTGTTCTATCGCCTGCTCTGGTTTAACGTTGGCAGCGTCGTGGTGGCGGTCCTTGTGCCGAGCGAACTGCGCTTTCTATTGCTCGTGGTGCCTCTGTTTGGCCTTTTGTATGCCAGCCTGCGCCTGCACCAGGATCGTGTTGTATTCATTGCGGTGATTACCTGGCTTTCCTATGTGACCTCGGCGGCGGTTCTCCTGTCTGTGGGTGTCGTTGATACGGCGTTCGAGGCGTTGGCAGGCGTTGCATTTTCGTTTCTTCTTGCAGGTACATTGTATTTCGCCCGCGATCTGCATGAGCTTCGCCGTCGCGCAGAGTCTCGGCACCAGCACCTCGAGCGATCTGTTGCCGAGCTGTCGATCGCTGCCATGCGTGACGAGCTCACGGGCACGTTCAATCGGCGTTACATCACCGAGGCGTTGCACCGGCACAAAGCGCTGGCAGATCGTGACCGGCTGGAGTTCACGGTGTGCTACTGCGATCTGGACCACTTCAAGCGCGTCAACGACGAGCTCGGTCATGTGGCCGGCGACCGGGCGCTGGTGCAGTTTGCGGATCTGGCCTGCGGCCTGGTGCGATCGATGGATTATGTGGCGCGTTTCGGCGGCGAGGAGTTCCTGCTGGTGCTTGTGGGGGCCAATGAGGCGGTGGCGAGGCGTGTATGTGAACGGCTCTGCGCCGGAACGAGAGCTCTGGTGATCGATGGTCGGCCGGATGCTTCACAGCGTATGACGGTCTCCTGCGGGATCGCGCGCTATCGTCTCGGTGAGTCGGTGGAGGACCTTCTTCAGCGGGCAGATCATGCGCTTTACGAGGCCAAGCGTGGTGGTCGCGATCAGGTGGTGACCGCCGGCGATTAGCGGCATCGCGGCGTGGTTGCAACGGTGCACGCGGACGGCGAATCAGTTAATGTCAGACGTCGCGCTGCACCTGCCAGCTGATCGGACCGAACCGTTGGAACAACCGGCTAACCGGCGTCAGTTTTCACGCCATCCCATCTCTTTATCTGCATTGCTGCACCCGGAACGGGGGCGATCGTGGCTATGCAACATCCGCGATTTCTGCGAGGTCGGGATGCTGCTTGTTGGCGCCGGCGGCGCTCGGCAGGTGCTCAAGCAGGGGGCGGCATTCCGTGCGGGTGCGCCGATTGCGCTGCACTTCTCCGTTGCTACTCCGGGCGGTCATCAGCACTTCCGCACGCGCGGGCAGATCGCCCGTATCACGGAGGACGGGCAGGGCTTAGGGGTGCGCTTTGCTTCCGGTGGAATGCCGCCGGAGGCATACGAAACACTCATGCAGTATGCGGTGGCTGCGGGCACCGCGTTCGTCGCTGCAGCATCTGCGGATGGCCGTGATGGGGTTGAGCAGCGCCGGGACATCCACGACATCCCCGAGGCGTTTCTGCGCGATGCGCGTATTCCCGAGCGCGATGCATTGCGCCTGCGGGCGCGCATCAAGGCAGTCGCTGATCGGGCGCTGGAACGCGTTGGGCGTAATTTCACGAAGTACGCAAAGGAAGATCTTCTGGTCAAGGCTCGTGATGCCGGTACCAACGCGGTACAGATGATGTACTTCGAAGGGCTCGAGCTCATCGAGGCGCGTCACGCCGACATCGAGCGTGCGCTGCTCGAGGGGGTGGTTGGGCAGGTAGAGCAGATTTCCAATATTGAAGACGTGCTCGAAAAGCGCCGACGTCGACAGGCGGGCGATACGCAGAAGCTGGCTTTGGTGGACACCGAGCAGTTCGAAGACTGGCTGGCGGTGGCGGAGATCATCTCGAAGACCGAAAACCGGTTTACCGAGGAACTGCTGGATCTGCGCGCCCTGCTCGGCATGCTGGCCAAGCCCTGGAGCCACAAAGATGTGGTGCCCATCGGGCCGGCGGTGATCATGTGGGCCTTCGACGATGCCATGCGTCACTATGATCTGCGCCGCCAGGTGCGTCACGATCTGTACCGCTGTTTCGAGTCGGCGCTGGTGCCCGTGCTCGTACCGCTTTACGAGGCGCTGGTCAAAGTTCTATCCGACAGCGGCGTGTTCCCATCGATCGACGAGGTGCGTCGTAAACTCGCCGAAAGCGCGGTGCGCAGGAACGCCAGCGGCGTGCGAGTGGACCCGCAAGCCTACGAACAAATGGATGCGTCGGTGCGCAAGGCGGCAATGGCCGCCGACGGTGTGGGCGCAGATCGGGCCGATTACAACCCATTCGAAGAGCCCGCTGGCAGCGGTCGTCGCGTGTACACCACAGCGCGCAATCTCATCGGCCTGGAACGCAGCGCGCGGGCGCGCCTGGGTCGAGGCAGCGATGAGCTTCTGGCGTCGCCAGGTACGCGAAGCGCGGATCTCTTTGACACCGGCGATATCCTCGATGCCCTGGCGGACGTGGAGTCGGAGTTTGGCAACGCGCCGCTGACCGGTAGACGGGTGCGCGCACGCCTGCTCGAGCACCTGAAGAGCCGCGCAGATGGGCGCAAGAGTCTGGCAGAGGAGGACTACGACACCCTCGAGCTGATGGAAAACCTGGTGGAGTCCATCGCCGAGGACCGTTTCATCACACAGGGTATTCGCGAGTGGGTTCGGCGGCTGGAGATCACCCTCAACAAGCTGGCCGCCAGCGATCCGGAATTTCTAAGGCACGAGGCTGAGCAGCCACACAGCGCCATGCAGATGCTCAATCAGCTGGCCCGCCTGGGTAATGCACAGGATGTGCGCGATGGTATCGACCGTGAGGTTGGCCGGCGGGTAGATGAACTGTTGAGCAAGGTCGTCTCCGAGTACGACGAGAACCCGCAGGTCTTCACGGAGGTGGTGGACGAGCTGCATCCCCTGGTGGACCGACAGACTCAGGCCTATCGCGGGAACGTTGAGCGCACCATCCGTGCCAGCGAAGGCCAGCAGAAGCTCGGCCGAGCGAGACGCCGGGTGATTGAAGAGATGGCGCAGCGCTTCGAAGGCCGGGAAATGCCGGAGCTCTTACTGGAACTGCTCAATCCCGGCTGGCGCAACCTCCTGGTGCATACACACCTGCGCAAGGGCGTGGAATCGAGCGAGTGGCGGGACCAGCTCGCTACGGTCGATGCGCTGTTCAGCCAGATGATGGGAACGGTTTCGGCAGGCGATGCGGAGTATCTCGACCCAGACATGCTGCTGCGACGTGTAGTGGCTGAGCTCAACAGCATCTCCTTCGACCCGAGCAAGCGCACCCCTCTGGTCATGAAGCTCTCCAGCGTGCTCGTGGGCGACACGGCCGGCCAGAAAACCCAAGCAGCGCTGGTCACGGTGCCGCAAGGCGGTATGGAGGAAGCGCTGGGGCTTACCGGCCTGATGCCGGACCTCAACCCCGATGTGGACAGCGAAGACGAAGACGTAAGGCAGAACTTCGAAAAAGCCCTCGGTCGGGCTCGGCGGCTGCAGGTCGGCGAATGGCTGGCCACCGGCGATCGCGAAGGGCGGCCCTTGATCCTGACGGTCGCCTTCGTCGGGGATGACAACGGCTCATTCGTGCTGGTCAATCGGCGCGGTATCAAGAATCAGGAGCTCGATCTGAAGGCGATGGCGCAGGCGCTGTTCGAGGGGCGCATTACCCTGCTCGATGATTTCGACCTGCCACTGATGGAGCGCGCCTCGCAACGCATGCTCGAAAACATGCACAGCCAGCTGGCGTTCCAGGCCAGCCACGACGATCTCACGCAGCTGCTCAACCGCAAGGAGTTCGAGCGCGAGGTGGAGCGTGCCATCGTCTCTGCGCTGAGAGAGCAAAAACAGCACGTGCTGCTGTACACGGACCTCGACCAGTTCAAGATCATCAACAACACCAGCGGGCACACCGCCGGAGATGCGCTGTTGCGTGGCATCGGTGAGTTGATGAGTCGTCTCGTCCAGGGGGTGGATGCGTGTGTAGCCCGGCTGGGCGGAGATGAGTTCGGTGTCTTGCTGCGCAATGTCAAAACCACCGTTGCCCGTGAGATCGCCGAGCAGGTGCTTACTGCCATCCGCAGTGAGCGGTTCGAGTGGGAAGGCAGGCGCTACAGCCTGAGTGCCAGCATCGGCTTGGTCTTCATCGATCAATCCACGGAAAGCGTGGATGCCGTCATGCGCCATGCCGATGAAGCCTGTTACACGGCGAAGGATGCTGGGCGCAATCGCGTACAGGAATACGAGTTGGGCGACGCGCGCATGATCCACCGGCATGGCGTGATGGAGTGGGTCACTCAGCTCGACCATGCACTCGAAGAAAACCGGCTGATACTGAACTGTCAGCGCATCGCCTCCGTGCTCAATCCAGACAAGCGAACGGACGGGCACTACGAAATCCTGCTCACCATGCGCGATGAGCTCGGCGAGACCATGCCACCGACCGACTTCATTTTGGCGGCGGAGACCTACAACCGAATGACGCAGATCGACCGCTGGGTGATCGAGCGGGTGCTGCGTTGGCTTGCGGATCACCGATCTCGCCTGGACCATTTCGGCGGCTTTTCCATTAATGTGTCGGGGCATTCCGTGAACGATGAAACGTTCCCCGATTTTGTGCTGGAGCAGTTTTCCCGCACCCAGGCACCCACTTCGAAGGTGTGCTTTGAGATTACGGAAACCGCGGCCATTGCCAACCTCGACAACGCCGTGGAGTTCATGAATCGCATGAAGATCATCGGCTGTCGTTTCTCGTTGGATGACTTCGGCACGGGCCTTTCGTCGTATTCATACCTGCGCAACCTGCCGGTGGATTACGTGAAGATCGACGGCGTTTTCGTCAAAGACATCGCTTCTGCCCCGGGCGACCACGCAGTGGTGCGATCCATCAACGAGATCGGCCACTACATGGGCAAGGAAACCATCGCCGAATATGTGGAAACGAAAGAAGTGCTGGCAGCGCTGAAAGACATCGGCGTGGACTACGCGCAGGGGTACTGCATCGACAAGCCCTGTGAGCTCTCTCAGCTGGTGCTGTGAGCCTCGAGCCAAGGTTCACGCTACCTTCACATTGATGGGATACAGTGCTCCTCTGCGCGGACAGGTGTCCCACCTCCCCATCCCGTCCCAGCCTGGCCGCGCTTTCCTTTTCTTTCCTGTCCTTTAATTAGCTTGCCCAGCCTTGGCACGCATGCGCAAACAGGGCCGCAGACTCAGCTATCGGTATGACGCATCCGGGTGTTGGGGTGATGATCTGGCGGCTCAGGTGTTTGTGGCCACTACGCTGAGGTGAGGAGAAACTCCATCAGCGCTTTCTGCGAGTGCAATCGGTTGTGTGCCTCAGCGTAGACCACCGAGCGGGGGTCATTCAGCACGGTGTCGTTGACTTCCTCGCCGCGGTGGGCGGGTAGGCAGTGCATGAACAGTACGTCGTGGCGGGCGCCGGCCAGCAGGTTTTCGTTCACCTGGTAGGGTGCGAATACGGCGCAGCGGTCGCCCTCCTGACCTTCGTGGCCCATGGAGGACCAGACATCCGTTACCACTAGGTCTGCGTTTTTCACGGCTTCCTGTGGAGTATCCACGAGCTCAGCATTGTTCGTGGACGCGAGGATCTCGGGGTTTGGTGTGTATCCTTGCGGGCAGGCAATCTTCAGGTGAAATCCCCACTGTCGCGCCGCGTTGATGTATGAGTGGCACATATTGTAGCCATCGCCGACGAACGCCACGGTTTTGCCCTGGATCGTGCCGCGATGTTCCTCGAAGGTCTGGATATCGGCCAGCAACTGGCAGGGGTGCAGCAGGCTTGTCATGGCGTTGATCACCGGGATCGTTGCATGGTTGGCGAACGCCTCCACCATGCTGTGGTCCAGGGTGCGGATGATCACGAGATCCACCATGCCCGACAGCACCTGCGCGGTGTCTTCTATGGGTTCCCCGCGGCCGAGTTGCGAGGTTTCGCTGTCGAGATTGAGCACGTGGCCACCGAGCTGGTGCAGGCCCACTTCGAAGGCTACGCGTGTTCGGGTACTCGATAGCTCCAGGATCATCGCCGCCGTCTTGCCTTCGAGGTAGCGATGACTCTGACCGCTCTCCTGGAGCACCTTCAGGTGGCGTGCGCGTTCTATCAGGTGCGTGAGCTCCTCAGGCGAGCAGTCCAGCAGCGATAGAAAATCCCGCTTGCTCACGTCAGCTTCCGCTGATCAGCGCGGCAACGCCGTCCACGATCTGGTCTGCTTCGGCGTCACTCATGGTCAGGGGCGGCAACAGGCGCACGACGTTTCCTTGCGTCACGTTGATCAGCAGGCCGCGTTCGAGCGCCTGTGTGACGAGCCCGGCGCAATCTTGCGCCAATTCAATTGCGATCATCAGGCCCTTGCCGCGGATGTCGACGACATCGTTGTTGCCCTGCAGGAGCGTGTTGAACCGCTCGAGCATTCGCTCGCCGAGCACGGCGGCGCGAGCTGCCAGGCCTTCCTCGTTGATCGTGTCCACGACCGCGATGGCTGCCGCGCAGACCAGTGGGTTGCCGCCGAACGTGCTGCCGTGATTGCCCGGTTGCATGAGCTCTGCGGCTCTGCCCCAGGCCAAACAGGCACCGATGGGCACGCCGTTGCCGAGGCCTTTAGCGGTGGCCACTACGTCCGGCATGATGCCGCACTGCTGGTAGGCGAAGTAGGTGCCCGTGCGGCCGTTGCCTGTCTGTACCTCGTCCAGCATCAGGAGCCAGTCGTTGGCGTCGCAGATGCTGCGCAGCTTGTTCAGATAGTCGTTGGCAGGGATCTTGATGCCGCCCTCACCCTGTACGGGCTCTACCAGAATCGCCACTACGTCCGGGTTGTTGTCGGCGATCTGCTGCACGGCTTCGACATCGTTGTAAGGCACACGCACGAAACCTCTGAGCAGCGGCTCGAAACCGGCCTGCACCTTGCGGTTACCTGTTGCGGTGAGCGTTGCCATGGTGCGGCCGTGAAAACTCGAGTCGGTGACCACCACGGTCGGTGACTTGATACCTTTCTTATGGCCGTGCAGGCGAGCGATCTTGATCGCGGCTTCATTAGCTTCGGCGCCGGAGTTGCCGAAAAACACGCGATCCATGCCTGACACTGCACAGAGCTTGTCCGCAAGCTCGGCCTGCTTGGGAATCTCGTACAGATTGGACGTGTGCAGCAGTGTGGCCGCTTGTTCGGCTATGGCCTGGGTCACGCGCGGGTGCGCATGGCCGAGTCCGGCTACCGCCAGACCAGTGAGCGCGTCCAGATAGCGCTTGCCGTCGGCATCTTCGAGGTAAGCACCTTCACCGCGCACAAACGCAACAGGCAGTCGCCCGTAGGTCTGCATGAGATGTGTGGTCTGGACCGTGGAGCTCGCCATAACGTCCTCCAAAATCAAAACAGGCAGCCACGGGTGCTGCCTGAAAAAGGGGATGGATGCTACTGGAGCGATGCCATCAATGCAATAGACCGGGTCACAGCCTCAATTGCACTGCATTGTGGTTGTCATGCTCAGGTGGCACTCATGCAAGGGCTTTCGCAAGCCGTTCCAGCCCAGCATCCAGGGTCGCGCGCGGGCAGGCGAAATTGAAACGCACCCAGCCATCGCCCGCAAACTGCGCACCGATGGACAGCCCGAGCCCATGGCGTAGAAAGTGCGGCTCAATCGCCTCCCGCTCGGCGATATCCCGCACGTCAATCCAGGCGAGATAGGTGGCCTCTACCGTCGTCATGCGTTCACCCGCCACCGCCATCAATCGTTCCTGGTTGCCACGCAGGTACTCGAGGAGCTCCGGCACCCATGAACTGCGATCCCTGAAAGCTGCCTCGCAGGCGGTGTAGGCAAGCGGTCCTGGCGTACCGACGAGCCCGGCGCGTGCTTCGGTGAAGCTTTCCCGCAGCGCGTCATCGGCAATGACGGCCACGGCGCAGGACAGGCCCGGGATGTTGTAGGTCTTGGTGGGCGCGTACAGACTGATGCAGCGCATCTTCGGGTTCAGCGGTGCGATGGGCACGTGCTTGCGTTTGTCATCGAGGATGATGGCGCTGTGGATCTCATCGGACACCATGACCACATCGTGCTCCGCGCAGATGTCCGCAAGGGTCTGCAGCTCCTGGGTGCTGTAGGCGCGGCCGGTTGGGTTCTGCGGGTTTGACAGCAGAAACACATCAGCAGTGCGTGCCTTGGCGGCAATATCGTCGAAGTCCATGCGCCAGCAGTCGGCATCCCGAACCAGCGGGCTGTCCACCCGCTGGCCGCCGCAATGGGTCGGGACGTCCAGAAAGGGATAGTACACAGGGGTCGGCATCAACACTTCACCACCGGTTGCCGCGGCGCGGGCTGCCAG
>JAUILW010000630.1 GCA_030432795.1 Gammaproteobacteria bacterium | reverse complement strand
CCTGGTCATCGGCTGCACGCTCAGGGGTTTATCACATGCCGCCGGGAAGGTCGAGGGTCACGCGGCCCCGCGCGCGCCGGCCGCAGGCCGCGCTTTGCATAAGACCGTTTTAGGGTCGCGGCAGGAGGCCGCGCCTTAAAACAGCTTATGTAAGGCGAGCGCGCGGATGGATCGGAGAAGCCCGGAGCAGGATGCGGTGGGGAAAGAACCAGGGCGATTGCCCTGCCCCCGGCGGCCGCGACGCGCGGGCGGCCCGAACGGACCGGGGTCTGGCCGGGACGGGAGCGGCCTGCCAAGCGGCGCGCATGGTTTCACCTGTTTAACTCATCGGATGCAACTGCTCGACCGCCGCGCGCAGTTCCTCCAGACCCGTGAAGCGGTAGCGCTCGGTCGAGCCGGGATGGCGATGTCCGGCAAAGAGCTGTACCGCCCGCAGTTCCTGCCCCGCCGCCAGCATCATCGCGATCACCGACTGCCGGATCAGCGTCGGTGTTAAACGCCGTTCCGGCAACATCCATCGCAATCGTTTTACCAGGTGCTTGATGTTGTCGCTGCGTTCGCGGTTGCCCTTCCTGGTAATCACCAGAGCATTGAGGTTGCGGTTGTTTAACACCGGACGCGCCGTTTCCAGGTAGTTTTTCAGACGTTGACATTGTTGCCTGGGCAACGATATGGTGCGCGCATTTAAACGTCCGCTGGCCGGCACGCCAAGCGTGCCGCGCTCCAGATTCACATCGTGTATTGTTAACATTGTGATCTCGCTGCTGCGCAGGGCGGTAACACACAGGAGGTCCATAATAACGGCTTCACGCGGCGCCAACCGGCCACAGGACGTGCGTAGAGACCGCAGCTCTTCCGCGGTTAACAGGTTCGGCAGGTGCACGCGGCGGCGGCGCGCGGCCCGCAGAACAAGCGCGCTCGTCGGATCGTCGCTGCGTGCGCCGGTCTCCATCAGGTACGTGTAATACGCGCGCAGGGCGAACAAATGCATCTGCACGGTCACCGGGTGCGGCGTCCGGAGGCGCACCTCCGCCAGCCAGGCGGTGAGCTCGGTGTAGCCCGCGGCGCGGGCCTGCGCTTCGCCCGCTGTGGCCAGCCATCGGCCAGCCAGGCGGTGATACTCCTTTGCCGTCGCGGCCGCGTAGCGCTTGTTTAACCACTCCTCGAAGCTCATGCCTGCGGCTCCGCGGGTTTGACGTGCGTGTAGATGCGCGTCGTGCCGATGTCGGCATGGCCGAGGAAGTCGCGCGTTTGCTCCAATGTCAACCCCGCCTCCAGCAGGTGCGTCGCCACCGCATGCCGCAGGCCGTGCAGGGTAACCCCTGCGGCTGGTTCCGCCCGCGCCGCCACCTGTTTAAGTCGACGGTAGATACCCGCGGCCGTCAGACGACCGCCGCGCGCGCCGACGAACAGGGCCTCCTGTTCCGGCGGACGGGAGCGCCGCAGCAGCGCCGCCAGGTCGCAGGTCACGCGTTTGCCCATCGGTACCGAACGCGGCACACCGCCCTTACCCGAGCGCACATGCAGCAGTCCGCGGTGCAGGTCGACGTCGTGCACGTCGAGCGCAGCGCCTTCGCTGCGACGCAGGCCGCAGCCGTAGAACACCGCCAGGATGCCGCGATCCAGCGGGCCGCGACAGGCCGAGCGCAGCGCCTCGATGTCCGCACGGCTCAGGGAACGCCGCGCGTGGTCGGGCGGCACGGCCGGGGCGCTTAAACGCGAGGCCGGATTTTCTGTGAGCAAACCCGATCGAACAAAAAAGGCATACAATGCCCGGATGGCGTTAACATGCATACGCACCGTACGCGGCGCAAGGCGGCCGCCCAGACGCAGGTTCGGACGACGGGTTAACCAGGTGATGTGGCCCGTGAGATCCTCCGGGGTGACGCACAAAGGATCGAGCCCCAGCGTCTGCAGGCGATCAGCGAGCTCACGCGCGCAGGAGACCTGCTGCGCCTGCGTCCGCGCTTTCAGACCGCGCACTGCACAATCACGCCCGAAGGCAACGATCAAAGCAGCTTTCATCTTTTCCCCGTTTTTGCCCACCGTCTATGCACTTTTTGGATTTCTGGAACAGTTGGGCTTAACTCCATAGTAATCATGCGGTTAACTGTTCCACAAGGGCTGCACAAACCGCCCGAACTGTTCCAGATTTTCATCCGTTAAACAATAGTGATTTTGTAAGTGCTTGATTTTTAACGGCTTGACTGTTCCACACCCCTGGAACAGTTGGTATTATTCGCTACCGAGATTCTCGATCTGGCCCATGAGTTCTGCATGCACGCGCTTGCGCGAGGCCGCGTAAAAGTCCGG
>JAUILW010000629.1 GCA_030432795.1 Gammaproteobacteria bacterium | reverse complement strand
TCGCGTATGGACTTGCCCGCCTTGGCGGCGGTGTCTCGGCGCTCGGGATCAACGTGTACCACACGCAGCACGAACGGCTGGAACACGCGGTACGCGCCCTTTTGGGCGACCTGGAAGCAGCTAATGGAGCCGCAGAGAACGCAAATTTGCGCTTTGACCACCGCTACCTGGGCGAAGCTTACGGCATCCCGACACCCGGCTGCGTGGAAGCGATTCGAATGGCTGCAAGCCTGGAGGGCGTTCTGTTTGATCCGGTATACAGCGGCAAGGCGTTGGCAGCGCTGATCGACCTGATCAGCGTGGGTGAGTTTGCCGGCGACAAGGACATCATCCTGCTGCACACCGGCGGAACCGCCGCGTTGGCCGTGTACGCCGAGGCATTCTCCTGAGGACAATCGCCGGCTTGATTCTGCTGACCGTGGCGATCGGCGGCAGCTGCGTAGCAGAAATTCCATCGTTGCGCGTTGCGGCGGATGGCAGCCGTCTGGTCACGGCGGAGGGCAAAGACTTTCACTGGATCGGCGGCTCCGCCTGGGGACTCGCTGAATTGTCCCCAGAACAGATGGCGACCTACCTGGACGACCGACAGCGCAAGGGGTTCACCGTCATCCAGGGGCCAATCGTCATCCGGCTCGGCCCCTACGAACAAATCAACCATGCACGACCGCTGAAAAGCCCTCTGCTCGATCGCGACTACGCTGGCAACCTTGCTCTCGACGCAACAAACCCACACACCCGCCTCAACCAAGCTGCCCTGGCTCACGTGCAATTGTTTGTTGACGAAGCCGCAAAGCGCGGCATCTACGTCATGCTCGCCGGCATCTGGGGTCCCTGGGTGGACCTGGTGTTCAATCCGCACGAAAAAGGTTTTGACGCCGCGGTGCAGGACGCGCGCCGTACAGGTCGTCAGCTGGGCGCGTATTTTGCTGATCGGCCGAACGTTCTGTGGATCGGTGTAGGTGAGTATCACAAGATCGCCTGGGAGCAGGATCGGGTGTATCGCAAGCCACTATCCGAGCAGCACCTCGCGCTGCTCAACGCATTCGCAGGGGGGCTCGCTGCCGGCAAAGCGCCCTCACAACTCATGACCATGCACCCGGATTCCGGTCGATCTACCCGCGAGCACTTCTCCGCCGCACCATGGATGGACTTTCACACTACGCAGCTGTACGCCATCAGAAACTACCAGGCCGACCACCTCCTGCCCCGGGCAACGCAAAACGCAAAGCCCGAACTCCTGGCGGAAGGCGCCTACGAGGGCCGAACCGACGCTCGACGCCAGGCAGTGATCGACGCGCGGCAGATCCGCCAGCAAGCCTACTGGGCCGTCCTCGACGGCTCGTTCGGGTACACCTACGGTCACGATTCGCTGTATCGGTTCCGGCAGGCCGACGGCAGCCCATGGGTGCCGCCTCCCGGTCGCTGGGAAGACGCGCTCACCGCACCCGGTGCTGCGTCCATGCGACATCTGCACACCCTGCTTGCCTCACTGCCAGCGGCAGGCCGCGTACCCGACCGCGTGCGGCCGCCCGACGTTCGCCTGATCGATGACACAGGCCAGCTGGAATCCACCACCCGCACCGTGGCGGCAGCGTCCGCGAACCACGCCATCATCTACATTCCGGACAGGGCTGCGGTGCCGGTGCGTATCGCCAACTTAAGCGCGCTTCCGCTGGCCGCATCCTGGTACAGCCCGGTGGACGGAGGCACCTTCGACGCGCAAGGCCGTCCCAACGAAGGTCCATTCGCTACGCTGGATCCCGCTCTAACGCCGACTTGGGTTGCCGAACCACCGCAACAGGGCCCCGGACCCGACTGGGTGCTCCTGCTGACCGCTGTTCGCTAGCCACCCTCCAACACTCCGAGCCGCGTCAGCTCGCCGACAAACCACGGCGTGAAATCCTCCGGGGAGCGGCGAATCCAGGCGTTCAACACATCGAGGCGCAGAAAGCGGACCTCGGCAACCTCCGCGGGGTCTGGAGTGAAAGGACCATCGTGTGTGGTCTCGAAGGCCTGCTGGATTTCACGATCGATACACCCCTGCCCGCACCAGGCATTGCGTACGACGGCACCACACCGCGCCAACGGCGACCGAACACCCAGCTCTTCCAATAGGCCGCGCGCCGCGCCGTCGGCAAAGGACTCGCCAGGTTTGAGGTGCTCGCCCACGGAATAATCCCACTTGCCGCCATAGAGATCCTTGTGGTCGACACGTCGCTGCACAAGCAAGGCACCCTCGCTGGACCAGACGAGCACGTGCGCCGACCGGTGCCACAGACCGGTCCGATGCACCTCATCTCGGGCCACCAGACCCA
>JAUILW010000628.1 GCA_030432795.1 Gammaproteobacteria bacterium | reverse complement strand
GGGCTCGGGCGGATGAAAGAGTTCTCATGCACCTTGGCGATGAAGTACTTGAGCATCTTTTCGGTAACCAGAAAATCGGCGATTACACCGTCTTTCAGCGGCCGAATGGCGGTGATATTGCCCGGTGTGCGGCCGAGCATGCGTTTGGCGTCGAGCCCGACGGCGGCCACCGTCTTCTGGTTGCCCTGGACCCGTATGGCCACCACGGAGGGCTCATTCAGCACGATGCCCTGGTCGCGTACGTAGATGAGGGTATTGGCGGTGCCCAGATCAATGGACAGATCGCGCGAGAAAAGCCCGCGGATGTATTTCAGCATGATGGTCTCAAGAACTCTGGGGTTGGCGCCGCCGTCCGGGCATCTTCTCCCGGATAGGAACGCGCGTTACTTTAATGGTCAAACTGCTTTCGATCAATTAGGCTTTCCGCCCCGTTTTTCTAAGGGCAGCGCCCGGCACACCCGCGATCATGGCCGATATCGACCTCGACCACCTGCAACGGCTGGCTGCCCTTCGCCTGAGCGAAGCCGAGGCCGAGCGCGCATACCGCGAGCTCGAAGGCATCATTCATATGATAGACGCCATGCGCAGCATCGACACCGAGGGTGTCGCGCCGATGGCAAACCCTCTGGATGCCGTGCAGCGTTTGCGGCCGGACGTCGTCACAGAAACCGTCGACCGGGAAGCCTACCAGGCGGTCGCCCCGAGTGTTCAGGACGGCTTCTATCTGGTGCCTCGGGTGGTGGAATGAGCGTTCGCGACATCAGCCAGGCCCTGGCAGCAGGTACCTACTCGAGCGTGGAGATCACCCGCCGTTACCTCGAAGCGGCAGAGGCCAGGAACGGCACGATCAACGGCTACATCACCATCACGCCCGAGCTTGCTCTGGCGCAAGCCGAGGCAGCGGACGCCCGCCGTGCGCGTGGCGAGGCCACGCCGCTCACCGGTGTGCCCATGGCGCACAAAGACATCTTCTGCACCCGCGGTGTGCGCACCACCTGCGGATCGCGCATGCTGGAAAACTTCGTCTCGCCCTACGACGCCACGGTGGTCACGCAATTGGCCATGGCGGGTGCCGTCATGCTCGGCAAGACCAACATGGACGAGTTCGCCATGGGTTCGAGCAACGAAAACTCGAGCTTCGGACCGGTGAGCAACCCCTGGGATACGAACCGCGTGCCGGGAGGCTCCTCCGGTGGCAGCGCTGCCGTGGTAGCGGCCGGCATGGCGCCCTTTGCGACCGGCACAGACACCGGTGGATCCATCCGCCAACCGGCAGCCTTCTGCGGTGTGAGCGGCCTCAAGCCCACCTACGGGCGGGTCTCGCGTTACGGCATGATTGCCTTCGCCTCGAGCCTGGACCAGGGTGGGCCAATGGCACCCGCAGTCACCGACCTTCTGCTGCCCTTCGCCTACATGGCCGGTTTCGATGCGCGTGACTCCACCAGCGCGCAGCGCTCGGAACCCTGGCTGGAAGCGCTGCGCCACGGAGAGGTGCTACAGCAGTCAGACGGCCTGCGTATCGGGTTGCCGGCTGAATACATGTCCAAGGCCGGTGACAGTGGCGCCGCGGTGGAAGAAGCGGTCAAAACCCTCGAAGCGCTCGGGCACAGCGTTCAGCCAGTCCACCTGCCGCACACCGAAG
The DNA here is from genome assembly GCA_030432795.1 of Gammaproteobacteria bacterium. Taxonomy (GTDB): domain Bacteria; phylum Pseudomonadota; class Gammaproteobacteria; order Pseudomonadales; family Azotimanducaceae; genus SYFY01. Next base: position 674 of record JAUILW010000628.1, on the reverse strand, counting down.
CCGCGGTGCCGGCCTACTACGTGGTCGCCGGAGCCGAGGCATCCACCAACCTTTCCCGCTACGACGGGGTGCGTTTCGGACATCGCGCCGAGCACCCTGCCGATCTGACGGACCTCTACGAGCGCTCGCGCACGGAAGGCTTTGGCGCCGAGGTGAAACGACGCATTCTCACGGGCACGTACGTGCTGTCGGTGGGCTACTACGACGCTTACTACCGACAGGCGCAGAAGGTGCGGCGACTTATCCAGCAGGATTTTCTGCAGGCTTTCAGCGACGTGGATGTGCTGCTCACACCCACCACGCCCAACGTCGCCTTCGCCAAAGCCGCGCTCACCCAGGACCCGGTCGCCATGTATGCGCAGGACGTATTCACCACCCCGGCGAGCCTCGCCGGCCTGCCGGCGCTGTCGCTGCCGTGCGGCTTCCTCGACGGACTGCCGCTCGGTATGCAGCTCATCGCGCCGCACTTTGAGGAGCAACGGCTGCTGGCGCTGGGCGCGCAGTATCAGGAAGCGACGGACTGGCACGCCCGCACGCCGGAGTTCGCCTCATGAAGTGGCAGGCGACCATCGGCCTCGAAGTGCACGTGCAGCTGGCCACGCAAAGCAAAATTTTTTCGAGCGCACCCACCGCCTACGGTGCCGCCCCGAACACCCAGGCATGCCCGGTAGACC
>JAUILW010000050.1 GCA_030432795.1 Gammaproteobacteria bacterium | reverse complement strand
CGCCATCATCGTTGCTTCGATTGCTGCGCTTTTCGAGCGCAACCTGAAACGCATACTGGCGTACTCGTCCGTGGCGCAGATCGGCTACATCATGCTCGGCGCGAGCCTGGTCAACGAAGCCGGTTTAGCTGCGAGCGCGCTACACATCTTCAATCATGCGCTGGCCAAAGGCGCTTTGTTTCTCACGGTCATGGGCCTTGCCATGCGCTTGGGCGACGTCAACCTGGAGCAGCTCGCCGGTGCCGCTCGCACCGCACCGTGGACGATGGCGGCATTCGTCCTGGCGGCATTGAGCCTCATCGGCGTTCCAGGCACAGCGGGTTTCATCAGCAAGTGGTACCTCGTGCTGGCCGCCCTCGATGAGGGCTGGCTCACCGTACCGCTGATTGCGACGATCGCGGTGGGTTCGTTGCTGGCGGTTGCCTACGTGTGGCGCATCATCGAGTGCGCCTACTTCGCAACAGCGCAGCCGCGCGAGCCAGCTGGACGCATACCGGTGGCGGTTGCTGCCGTGATATTCCTCGCGGCATCAGCCAACGTGTACTTCGGCATTGCCACAGAGCTGCCAACCACTCTGGCGGTTCAGGCTGCACTGGCGCTGCAGGGGGTCCTGCCGTGAGCCCGGAAACCGCCATCGTCGCTGCACTGCTCTGGCCGCTGGCCGGCGCGCTGGCCATTGCCCTTACCGGCCGAATCAACGCAAACGTGCGCGAAGCGACGACGTTGATCACCGCCGCCGGGCTGATCTGGATCGTCTGGGGGCTGTTGCCTGAGCTCCTGGCCGGGGCCCGCCCTGAGGTCGCGCTCGCCGAACCGATTCCGGGCATCGCCATCGCTTTTCGCGTAGAGCCACTAGGCATGCTGTTCGCCGCACTGGCCTCCGGCTTGTGGCTGATCAACTCGATCTACTCCATCGGCTATATGCGCGGCAACAAGGAAGCCAACCAGACCCGGTTTTACACCTGCTTCGCCATCGCCCTCGCTGCCACCATGGGCATCGCCTTCGCCGGAAACCTGCTGACGCTGTTTCTGTTTTATGAAGTACTGACCCTTTCCACCTACCCGCTGGTAGCCCACAAGGGCGACGAGGCCACGGTGCGCTCTGCACGCGTATACCTTGGGCTACTGCTGGCGACTTCCATTGGCCTGCTACTCCCGGGCATCGTGTGGGTGTACGCGGCCGCAGGCACCGGTGACTTCACCCCTGGAGGGATTCTCGCCGGCCACGTCGCAAGCCCGGAGCTCGGCCTGCTGCTGGCACTGTTCGTATTCGGCGTTGGCAAGGCAGCCGTGATGCCCGTGCATCGTTGGCTGCCCGCGGCGATGGTGGCGCCGACCCCGGTGAGCGCCCTGCTGCACGCCGTGGCGGTCGTCAAGGCCGGTGTCTTCACCATCACCAAAGTGATCGTCTACATCTTTGGCGTCGACCATCTGTTTTCTGAGCCTGGCAGTGGCTGGCTGCTCTACGCGGCCGCCTTCACCATCGTCGCCGCGAGCATCAATGCGCTGCGTCAGACCAACCTGAAACGCTTGCTCGCCTACTCGACGGTGGCACAACTGTCGTACGTGATCATGGCGGCGGCAATTCTCAAACCGCTCGCGGAGATCGGCGCGGCGATTCACATGGTGGCGCACGCCTTCGGCAAGATCACCCTGTTCTTTGCAGCTGGCGCGATCTACGTGGCATCCAAGAAGACTGAAGTGAGCCAGCTTCGCGGCATCGGCAGACGCATGCCCTGGACCATGGCGGCTTTCACGATCGGCGCATTGAGCATGATCGGCGTGCCGCCAACCGGCGGTTTCGTATCGAAATGGTTCATCCTCGCCGGCGCATTCGAAGCAGACAATTTCATCGCTATTTTCACCATCATTGCCAGCACCGCGCTGAACGCGGCGTACTTTTTGCCCATTCTCTATATGGCCTGGTTCGAAGCGCCAGCCAAGGATGACAAACACCACGGTGAAGCGCCGCCGGCCGCGGTCGCAGCACTTACCACCACGGCCATTTTGACGCTGGCATTTTTCCTCTTTAACGGTCCGGTCATTCGTCTGGAACAGCAACTGATCAGCGGAATCGCAGGATGAGCGAACCAAGCCACAGCAAGCACCACGATGCACCGGACGGTGAGGATCACTGGCTGGTACGGCCGACAACCATTCGCAACATATGGATCGCGTCACTTGTGCTGCTGGCATTGCTGGTCGCAGCCGAATGGATGGTGCCCGTGAAGGCCCGTTTTGCCATCGACGACTGGTACGCATTCGGTGCCGTGTTCGGGTTTCTTTCCTGCGTGGCGATGGTGTTGTTTGCGAAAGCACTGGGCTGGGTTCTGAAGCGGCCGGATGACTATTACGAGGAGCCCGAGGACGATGCCTGAGCTCTTCTCCCCGGCGTTGATACTACTGGCGGGCGCACTGCTCAGCGCGCTGCTGCGCGGCAGCCTGCGCACGGCAGTGTTGTTTATCGCACCTGCGGCAACGCTGTGGGCCATCTGGCAGGTACCGGACGGTGTGGCAGCCACCATCACTTTCCTTGAGTACTACCAGCTCGAACCGGTGGAGGGGAGCCCGTTGCGGCGCCTGTTCGCCACCGTCTTTGCGCTCATGGCATTGGGTGGCGTGCTCTACGCCTTCCGTCAGGCAAAGCCCTACGAACTCTCCTCAGCGCTCGCCTACGCGGCAGGGGCAGTGGGTGTCTGCTTTGCTGGGGACCTGATTACGCTGTTCATCTACTGGGAGCTGATGGCGCTCTTCTCTACCGTCATCGTCTGGTGTGGCGGCACACCTGGGGCGCGCGCTGCCGGGATCCGCTACGCGATCCTGCACCTGCTCGGCGGTGTCATTCTCAAGGTCGGCATCGAGGGGGTCGTGGTGCATACCGGCTCCATCGATCTGCAGCCGATGCTTGCGCACAACTTCGACACCTGGATGGTGCTGATCGGCATACTCATCAACGTCGCCGCACCGCCCTTCTCCGCCTGGCTCGCCGACGCCTACCCGGAGTCGAGCCCCACGGGTTCGGTGTTCCTCTCCGCTTACACCACCAAGACCGCGGTTCTGGCACTGATCCTGCTGTTCCCCGGCGAGCAGGTGCTGATCTGGGTGGGGCTCTACATGATCATGTACGGCATCATCTACGCGCTGCTCGAAAACGATGCACGGCGCATCCTCGCCTATTCCGTGGTCAACCAGGTTGGCTTCATGGTCTGTGCCGTAGGCATCGGTACGGAGTTGGCACTGAATGGCGCCGCGGCGCACGCTTTTGCGCACATCATCTACAAAGCGCTGCTGTTCATGAGCGCAGGTGTCGTGATCTACCGCACGGGCAAGCACCTGTGTACTGATCTCGGCGGTCTATTCCGTACCATGCCCATCACTACCGTGTGCGGCATCATCGGCGCGCTCGCTATCTCGAGCTTCCCGCTGACCTCGGGCTTTACCACCAAGACGCTTATCTCCGAGGCGGCCGTCTCTGAAGGCCTGGTGGCGGTGTACCTGGTGCTTACTGCAGCGTCTGCGGGTGTATTCCTGCACGCGGGCATCAAGTTTCCCTGGTTTGTGTTCTTCCAGAAGGACTCGGGGCTTCGGCCAAAGGACGCGCCCTGGAACATGGCGCTGGCCATGATTGTATTTGCCGCCTTGTGCATCGTCATCGGCGTGTTCCCACACACGTTCTACGAGTTCCTGCCCTACCCGCTGGAGGCCTACGAGCCCTACAAGGCCGGGAAAGTGTTGTTCTACCTGCAGTTGCTCCTGTTCTCGGGACTTGCGTTCTTCGTCATGTTGCCGCTGATGAAGCGCACACTCACCATCAGCCTGGACACGGATTGGCTGTGGCGCAGGCTGTTTGCCCGGGCATACGCCCTATGCCAACGCCTGGTGGAGACAACCACGCAGGCGCTACTTGCTCGGCTGAAGACGTCGTACGCCTTCATGATCAGGATGGTACGAACCACCTATGCGGATGCGTCACGGGAAGCGGATGTGGAACTGATGCCAAAATCGCAGCCCATTGCCACCACCGCGCTGTGGATCGCGGTGCTGCTTTCGGGATATGTGCTTGCCTACTACCTCTGATCTGGCCGCCGCCAGTGTTTCACCCACGCCGAGACCGTGTATCCTGTGATGCCTCAGTACCCACTCCGAACCAACGGTGACACCACCAAGCCCGCCTCTCGATCTGGACCAAGCAGCACAGCGTATCCAGGACCATATTCAATCCGTGATCCGCGTGGAGCAGGTAACGCTGCTGGGCGCCCTCGGCCGGGTGCTGGCGCAGCCGCTTCATTCACCGGTGGACCTGCCGCCGTTCGATAACTCGGCAATGGACGGCTACGCCGTGAGCACTGAGGTCACGCAGGACGTGCGCGGAAGCCGATTTCGTCGCATTGGCGTCAGCGCCGCCGGGCACCCGTTCTCCGGCAACGTCGGCCCCGGCGAGTGCGTACGGATTTTCACTGGCGCGGCTACTCCTGAAGGCGCACAACGGGTTCTGCTGCAAGAGGACTGCGAGGACGACGGTGAAACCGTCGTCGTCACGGGTACGCCTGATCCTCGCAGCAACATCCGCGCTCGGGGCAACGATCTCACAGCAGGCAGCCTGCTGGATCCGGCAGGTGTCCGTGTGGATGCCTTCCGGGTAGGTCGCTATGCCGCATCGGGCATCAGCCATCTCGCGGTCTATGAACGCCCCACCGTAGGCGTGTTCTCCACCGGCGACGAGCTCGCACCCATCGGCACACCGCCCGAGGCCCTGCCGCCCGGCAGCATCTACGAGTCGAATCGACATGCCCTCATGGCCCTGATGGCTGGGCTGCCGGTAATCGTCGAAGACCTGGGCGGCCTGCCCGACGATCCGCAGGCGATACGCGCAGCGCTGGAAGATGCCGCTGGCCGGTGCGATGTCATCATCACCAGCGGCGGCGTCTCCGTGGGCGACCACGACCACGTCAAGGCTGTGGTGGAGTCATTGGGTTCTCTGGATTTCTGGCGGCTGAATCTCAAACCCGGTAAGCCGCTCGCCTTCGGCCGGCTGAAGCAAGCGTTGTTCTTCGGGCTTCCTGGCAACCCGGTGTCAACGATCATTACCTGGCTCCTCATTGCCCGCCCAGCGGTACTGGCGATGTGTGGTGCCAAGGTCGTACCACCCCTGCGCCTGCAGGCGCGGCTCGCTAGTGAGGTGCACCACAGCCGCGGCCGCACGGAGTTTCAGCGGGGACGTTACGGCGCCACGCCGCAGAGCGGCGAGCTGATGGTGGAGATCTGTGGTGATCAGGCATCGAACCGCCTGTCGTCGTTTGATGGCGCAAATTGCCTGGTGGAGGTACCGGCCGACGCCGACGATCTGCCTGTCGGCAGCAGCGTGCAGATTCTGCCGCTGCACGCCTTGTGAGCTCAGGGGGAGATGTCATGAGCGACCTGGATCGAGCTCAGTACTGCTCGCTGGCCACGTTTCGGCGGGACGGCCGCAAAGTGGCGACACCGGTATGGTTCGCAGGCTCAGGCGATGACTTCTACGTCTTCTCGGCGGGTAACGCCGGCAAGGTCAAACGCCTGCGCAACAGCCACCGCGCGGAAGTCGCACGATGCGATGCCCGAGGAGGTCTGCTCGGCGACTGGCAATCGGCCCATGCGGAGCTGATCGAGGACAACGCCAGCATCGATGCGGCGCTGCGCGCACTGCGCCGTAAGTACGGATGGCAGATGTGGCTCGCCGACGTCGGCGCCCGACTCACCGGGCGCTACGACAGACGTGCCTATATCCGATTCAGGCTGACGCCCCCAACGCCTTGAGCACAGCCGACCTGATGTCGTCCACGCTGCCGACGCCCTCGATCCGGTGGTACTTCAATCCGCCATTGGCCCGCGCCTGGTAGAAGCTCACCAGCGGCTGCGTCTGCGCGTTGTACACATTGATGCGCTCGCGCACGGTATCTTCCTGGTCGTCGTCGCGCTGCACCAGCGGCTCGCCGGTTTCGTCGTCCTTGCCTTCCACCTTCGGCGGTGAAAACTCCACGTGATAGACGCGCCCGGAGCCCGGATGCACGCGGCGTCCGGTGATGCGTCGCACCAGCTCCTCATCGGGAACGTTGATCTCCACTACCGCATCCAACGGCACGCCGGCGGCTTCCAACGCCTCTGCCTGCGGGATGGTGCGCGGAAAGCCGTCGAACAGAAAGCCGTTGGCGCAGTCGTCGTGGGTGATACGGTCTTTTACGAGGTCGATGATGATGTCATCGGACACCAGCGCTCCGGAGTCCATCACCGCCTTCACGCGCTCGCCGAGAGCAGAGCCTGAGGCCACAGCCGCTCGCAACATGTCGCCGGTAGATATCTGCGGAATGTTGAAGGCGTCTTTGATGAATTGCGCCTGCGTGCCTTTCCCCGCCCCAGGTGGCCCCAACAGAATCAACCTCATAAAATCTCCATAACTGTCTGATATTTAAATATTTATTCAACCCTGAAAACGCTCAGCACACCGTCCATCGCCGCGAGCTGAACCAGCAATCGGTACACGTCGATCAACCGGGGCGCGGCAAAGTCGAGTGTCATCTCGGCTTCGCCGTCGGGCAACACCCGCCCCTGCAGCCCATTCAGCGACACGCCGAGATCCGCCAGCATCCTGGAAGTATCCAGGAGCAATCCATCACGATTGGTCCCCAGGAGCACCACACGATGGGAAGGGCTGACGCCCGCGGAAACGGGCAAGTCTAACCGCGTTTGCACCGCATCGAAATGCGTACACCAGCGACTGATGACCACGTCGAGTTGCAGGTCACCACTGCCAAGGCGTTCGTGCAGCGTCGCCACATCCGCCAGGCCAAATGCCTCCGCAAGCGCCTGCAGAGCTGACGGATCGGGCGGCGCCAGCGCCATGCTGCGACAAGCATCCGCCAGGAGCACCTGCCCATCCGTCACATTGCGCGATGCTCCCCGCGCCCGCAGCCAGCCCTGAATTTTGCTGCGCGCGCGGTTGGTGCGCACATACACGGGGTGCGGTTCCAACCAGCGTCGATCCGGTTCGTGTGCGGGATCCGTCTCAATCTGCACCCGCTGACCGTTGCGCAGTGGCGTCGACAGCCGCACCGCCTGCCCATCCACCACCGCGCCCACGCAGCGGTGTCCCACATCGGTGTGCACACGGTAGGCGAAGTCCAGCGGCATCGCACCGCTCGGTAGATCGATGACGTGCCCCTTGGGGGTGTAGACGAAGATGCGCTCCTGCTGGAAGCTTGCCTGCAGCTCATCCGACAGGCTGCGCTCGCCGCCGAGCGCGTCGTGCCACTCCACCACCTGGCGTAGCCACTCCATCTTCGCGCCGTAGCTTCGATCCTCCAGCGCATCGCCCTTGTAGCCCCAGTGCGCACAGACGCCGAGTTCAGCCTCCTGATGCATCTCGTGGGTGCGGATCTGCACTTCGAGGGTCTTGCCATCCGGGCCGATTACCGCCGTGTGGATCGACCGATAGCCGTTGTCCTTGGGTGCAGCGATGTAATCGTCGAACTCCATCGGCACATGTTTGAACCGGTTGTGAACCACACCGAGGCTCGCATAGCAGGCAGCCAGATCATCGACGAGTATGCGTACGGCCCGCACATCGTAGACCTCGTCGAGGCTGACGTTCTTCGCCTGCATTTTGCGCCAGATGCTATAGATGTGTTTCGCCCGGCCCACCACTTTCGCTTGGATGCCGTGATCCGCCAGGAGCGAACGCAACTCTTCAGCGATGCGTCGCACCTGCGCCTCCCGTTCGAGCCGTCGACCGTCGAGCTGGCGGGCAATATCGCTGTACACATCGGGCTGAAGGTAGCGCAGCGCCAGATCTTCGAGTTCCCACTTGAGGTGCCAGATGCCGAGACGCCCGGCAAGCGGTGCAAACAACGCCTGCACTTCGTGGCTGATGCGCTGCTGACGCTGCGCGTCGTCGTGCTTGGCCTGCCGCATGACCACTACCCGCTCAGCGATCTTGATGACCGCCACCCGGGCGTCATCCACCATGCTCACCAGCAGCCGCTTGACGTTCTCCACCTGATCCTGGCGCTCGCTTTCCAGCAGGCGCGCATTGGAGAGCTCGAGGAGGCTCGCCTTGGCCATGTTTTCCACACCTTCCACCAGGTCGGCCACGGCATCACCCCAGCGCGCGCGGATCGTGTGCTCGTCCATCGCCGACTCGCGACGGGCACGATAGAGAAGCGCAGCAAGCAGGGCATCGGGGTCGAGGGTGAGGCTCGCTACCAACTCCGTGAGCAGCAAGCCGCGCTCGAGCAGTTTCTGCCCCTCGGCGAGTTCGGACACCGCGGTGCCGGCCGCCTGCAGTGGTCTAACGTCCAACCCGGAATAGGCGTGCTGGAGCCGCTCTGCCCAGACGCCGAGATCGATCACCCCTCGGTTGGTTCGAGGCAGCGCTTCTGAGACCTGAACCACCGTCAGCGCCGGTGAAACACGCCGAGGGTTTCGACGTGTGCGGTTTGCGGGAACATATCGAACACACCGACCTCGGTGAGAGCGAATCCAGCATCTTGCAGCAGCCGCGCATCCTGCGCAAAGGTGCGTGGATTGCAGGATACGTACGACACCACCGACATGTGCGGCGTGAGCCAACGGCCGAGGTGCGGCCCAGCGCCGGAGCGCGGCGGGTCGAGAAGCAGCCCGTCCGCATCCGCCGGCAGACGAAGATCTACGGCACCATCACCATACAGGTCGCGCACCTCGAAGCCGGCACGGGACGCCACCGCGTTGCGTCGGGCATTGGCCTGCGCCCGTGCGATGGCGCTTTCACTTGCCTCCAGGCCGACCACCTCAATGCCCATGCGTGCCAGCGCCAGGGAGAAGTTGCCGATGCCGCAGAACAGATCGGCGACCAGGCGGCAGCGGCGCAAGGGCGCGGTACCATGCCGCACCAGCGCGCGATTGATGACTGCGTTGACCTGGGTGAACTCCACGGGAGAGAACTGCAGGTTCAATCCAAACTCCGGCAGCGCGTAAGAGAGCAGGTTCGCCTGCCGACCCGGTAACGGTGTCACGGTGTCGTACCCGCCCGCCTGAGTGTAGAGCGCCACGCCGTACTGCCCGGCAAACGCCGCCAGCCGCGCCACATCACCCTCCGACAGCGGCTCGAGATGGCGCAGCACCAGAGCTGTCGCCTCATCGCCAGCAGCCACTTCGATCTGCGGCACGGCGCGCCGCACGGACAATCCTGCCAACACGTCTCGCAACGGCGCGATGAGCGCCGACAGACGCGCGTCAAGCGCCGGACAGCTGGTCATGTCTACCACCCGGCTGGCAAAGGCTTCACGAAAGCCGAGAAACACCTGATCACCCACCACGCGCACGCCGAGCCGCGCTTTGCGCCGATAGCCGTACTGCGGGCCGGTAATCGGCGCCCGCCAACGTTGCGCTTGCACGCCGTGCGCATTCAGGAGATCGCCGAGTGCAGACGCCTTGCGTTGCAGCTGCAGATGCGCTGGCATGTGTTGCAGCGCGCAGCCACCACAGCGCGGAAATACCGGGCATGCCGCCGCGCGACGATCGGCGTGCGCCAGAGCCTCCGGCGGCTGCGCATTGCCGAGCCACTGGCCTCGACGACGTTTCAGTATGCGCGCCTGCAGCGTTTCGCCGGGCAGTGCGTTGCGCAGCCGCACATCGCGCTCTACATCGCCACTGTGCACCCGCGCCACTCCGAGCCCGTCCTCGTCGAGCCGGTCGATCCGCACCGGCAGATCAGCAGGCAACGGCTTGCGGCGCGCCATCAGTGCGGCGCCTTGAGAAGCGCACGGCTGGTCAGCGGCTTCGGACCGAGGTGCGGCGCAAGGGCAACGCGGAATATCTCCCGGGCGGCAACGCGGGTGCTCCGCCCACTGTAGTCATCGTCATGAATCGCCAGCAACGCTGTGCCGGAGTAACTTCCGTCGGGCGACGACACCTGCTCGAACGCCTCTCCGTCCCGCAGGGCGTACCAGCGCTCGGCTGATATCTGCTGACCCGCGGCGTCGTGCCGAAAGTGGATACCGAATCCGATCTCCTCCAGCAACCGGCGCTCGAACACCCGCAGCAGTGGCGCCGGCGCCTGACACTGGTGCAATCCGTCGATCACCATCCGCGTGATGGCGTAGAGGCGCGGATGACCGTCGTGCTCGCGCAGCAGCCGCGCCAGCAGCTCGAAAACATAGAATCCAGCTGCAAGGTGATCGCCGGAAAGCCTGTGGGCGTGCAGAAGCTCAGCGCCGTACAGTGTCATCATGCCGCCCCTGCCCGAGTAGCTGACCTGCACCTCGTGAAACGGCTGCAGGCCACTCATGGGGCTGCGCCTGCGTCTGGCACCGCGATGCACGAGCGCCAGGCGGCCACCGTCCCGGGCGAAGCAGTGCACGATGCTACTGGTTTCGCGAAACGGTTTGACCTGCATGATCAGCGCAGGCTCACCGCTCACCCGCATCAGGGCTCACCCAGACCGAAGCGCTTGAGCTGCTGGATATCGTTGGTCCAACCTTTGCGCACTTTTACCCACAGATGCAGCATCACCTTGCTGCCGACCAGCTGTTCAATGTCGCGCCGCGCATCCTGACCGATGGACTTGAGCATGTGCCCTTCCTTGCCGATGAGAATGCGCTTCTGTCCGGAACGCTCCACATAGACCACCGCGCGGATCTCGGTGATATACGGCCGTTCATCGTACGCTTCAATGAGCACCGTCGTGCGGTGCGGCAGCTCGTCACCCAGGCGGCGCATGATTTTCTCGCGAACGATCTCCGAGACAAGAAAACGCGTGCTCTGATCCGTAACCTGGTCCGGTGGAAAAAGGTGCGGCTGCTCCGGTAGAAAGCGCGCCACCACCTCGCGCAGGGCATCGAGCCCCTGGCCTTTGAGCGCTGAGATCGGCACGAACTCCTGAAAGAGGTCGAGCCCAGCCAGGCGTTCAATAGCAGGCAACAGCGCTTCGCGACGGCCCAGGAGATCGATCTTGTTCATCGCTGCGACCACCGGCCTTGCGGAGCGCTGAACGTGCCGGAGGACCAGCGCATCTTCGTCGGTCCACTTGTCGTGCTCCAGCAGCATGACAATAAGATCCACGTCATTCAGCACGGAGGTCGCCGAGCGCACCATCATGCGATTGATCTGCCGGTTGAGCTGATCGTGGATGCCAGGTGTGTCCACATAGATCGCCTGGGCTTCACCGCGCGTATCTACACCAAGGAGATTGTGCCGGGTGGTTTGCGGCTTGCGTGAGGTGATGGCCAGCTTCATGCCGAGCAGGTGGTTCATCAACGTGGACTTGCCGACATTCGGGCGCCCCACCAGCGCCACGTAACCGCACTTCTGAGTCATGTGAGTCGCTCCAGCATCGCTGCCGCAGCAGCTTTTTCCGCCAGTTTCCTGCTGCGGTCGATGCCCACCGCAGGTTCAGATTCGCACACCACCCGGCAGTGCACTTCGTAGATTTTCTGGTGTTCAGCACCTTCCGTGCGCACCACCTCGTAATCCGGCAGAGGCAGCGCACGCCCCTGCAGCCACTCCTGCAGCAGGGTTTTGGCATCCTTGAGCGCGCCCGGCTCCAACGCGTCTATGCTCTTGCGCCACAGGCGGGTGACGACCGCGCGCGCGGCTTCGAGACCAGCATCCTGATGCACGGCTCCAAGCAGCGCTTCGAGCGCATCCGCAAGGATAGAAGCGCGCCGATGGCCACCGCTACTCGCCGCACTGGTTCCCAGACGAATGTGCCGCCCGAGTTCCAGCTCCGCGGCGATGCGCGCCAGCGTCTCTTTGCGGACCAGCCGTGCACGCATGAGGGTCAGCACATCTTCCTGATCGTTCGGACGCTCGTTATAGAGCAGCTCACCAACCAGGTAGCCAAGCACGGCGTCGCCAAGAAACTCCAATCGCTCGTTGTTTCGACCGCCGACGCTGCGATGCGTGAGCGCAAGCTCGAGCAGCGTCTGGTCGTTGAAGACGTATCCGAGGCGCGCCTGCAGCGCGTCAGAATTCACGCTGGTCGCGGAAGTTCAGGACCGCGCTGAGATTGCCGATCAGATGCTCACGCACCTCGTACTCGATGGTAATCGTGGTGCCCTCTCGGGTGCGATCGATGTCGACGATCTTGTCGATATCGAACTCGCGCAGGTTGTTAACCGTAAACCGCTTATCCAGAAGCTTGCGCAGCTCCGACTTGGAACCGCGCGCTTCTTCCACGGTAATACCGCCGAGAATGCTGTTGATCGCCTGATAGTCGATGTAGTGCGGCCCCAGCCGCATGACCAGCGTCAACACGGACACCAGCACGATGATGACGAACAGCCAACCCCACAGCGTCAGCCCCCGCATTTTGGATCGTTGCCGCATGGATACTTCCTCCTACTCGAGCCAGGAATTGCGTGAGAAATTCGGCATGGATAGCCCCGGGTCCTTGTGCAACCAGATGGCCACGGCCTTGCCGACTATTTTAGCCTCCGATGCCAGCCCCCAGACGCGACTGTCGTCACTGTTGTCGCGGTTGTCGCCCATCATGA
>JAUILW010000627.1 GCA_030432795.1 Gammaproteobacteria bacterium | reverse complement strand
CCGCACGAGGAGCTGAACGAGCTCGTCACCGAGGGCAGCCACTATGGGTTTCCATTCGAACACGCAGGATCGCTGCGTGATCCGGAATACGGGTTGCAGGCGGGTGATCGTCAGTTCGAACAACCGAAGTTGAACATTCAGGCGCACTCGGCGGCGCTCGGGCTCGACTTTGCACGGCCCAACACCCTGGGTGGTCGTTATGCAGATGCCCTGTTCATTGCCGAGCATGGTTCCTGGAATCGCACCAGCAAAGTAGGCTACCGCGTCAGCCTGGTGCGATTCACCGACGCAGGGCTCACCTACGAGCCATTCATTACGGGCTGGCTGGAGGGTGAAAAGAACTGGGGGCGGCCGAACGACGTGCTCGCCGCGCCCGATGGCAGCCTGCTCGTCTCTGACGATCAGAGCGGTGCTGTCTATCGCTTCAGGGCAGTGCCTGCCGACTAGTCCCCTGGCTGGCTGGTTTACCTCCGGCTGCTACGCTGATAGGTGAGGCAACAAAGGTAGGCCGGCCTATGCACGCGCCACGAATCACGCTCGTCGCGTCGCTTCTGCTGCTCAGCCCCGTAATAAAGGCAGCAGACGTGCGCGACACGCTCACCCAACTCTACGGCGGGGATGGCATCACCCTGCGGGACACGGGGGTGTTCAATCACGCAGCCCATTTCAGTGAAGACTCGCTGGCGGCTCTGAACCGGTTTTCCACGCAGGCACTGCGCGCCTCGGCCCCTGTCGTGAGCGTCGACAGCGGTCTGGTGATTGAGTACGACCCGGTGGTGGAGGACTTCGTTGAAGTGTCCGGAATGCTGGGGCCGATGTTTGCCGAGCGGCCACAAACCCTCGGTGAAGGCAGAGTGAGCCTGGGTTTCAACTATTCTGATACCCGCTTCAGTCGTTTCGATGGTGAGGATCTGAGCGACACTACCGTTCAGCTCAGCCACGAGAACGTCGGAGGGCCTGGCGCGGACGTGTGCATCGGCGGGCCGCCGGATGCGTGCTACCTCTTCGAGAACGATACGGTGATGGTGGATCTGGACATCGAGTTCACAACCCGCCTGTTTGCTGCCTTTTTTGACTACGGCCTGACCGACCGCCTCGATGTGGGGCTGATGGTCCCGGTGTTGCGCACCGAAGTGGACGTGCGAGCAGAAGCATACGTTGTGGAGGATCCAACCCGGCAGTTCTTGCCCCGCACGCTGCACGCGTTTGATGTGACTGGCAACGACGGGGACGGGCCGGTTTCCCGCGCGCGGGAAAGTCATACGGGTATTGGTGATGTGCTGCTGCGCTCCAAATACCACCTGCTCGGCGATGAACGCTACAAAGTGAGCGTCGCTGCGCACCTGCGGCTGCCCACCGGCGACTACCGCCAGTTGCAGGGTACGGGTCGGCTCGGTGGACGCTTGTCGTTGCTGGCGGCGGCGGTCTGGCCGCTCGGCAATGGCACGCGCCTGTCGCCCCACCTGAACGTTACAGCAGATCTCAATAATTCGGCGGATGGTACGGACCAAGCCCAGCTGGTCGCGGGTATCGACTGGGGCATTCGGGCGTTTGGCGCAGAAGCGTCTGTGTCCGCTGATCTGCTGGTGCGAACGAACATCAGCCATCGGGGTAGGTCCAGCGACACGCTCGCTGACTTCGCAGTGGGTGCCAAGTGGCGTGCCGGAGCTTCCGGTACCGTGTTCTTCGGCACCCGCATCCCCGTTAATCGAAACCGCGGCTTGCGGCCGGATGTAGTGTTCGAGTTAGGCGGGCAGGTCTCATTCTAGCCATATGCGACTGACTCTTTGCCTTCTGCTGTGTGTGTTGGGGGGGCTCTCTTGGGGCGAGCCGCCGACCGTGCACGTCGTTGCGACTCAGCGGACGCCAAAGGTCGATCGGCTTGTTGCGGATGTCCAGCAGCATCTTGGTGATCGTGCGGTGGTGCGGCTCGTTGATCTTAAAGGACAGCAGCGTATCTTTGATCGCCACTTCGATGCGCTTGAAGCCGAACTTGCGCAGGGTGATCTCGTGCTCGCGCTTGGCTCCCCGGCAGCGCGCATCGCTGCAACGCGGGTAACGCAAAACACGCTTCTATGTGCCATGACTACAGCGGCGTCGTTAGATGGCTTGAGGGCAGCGAATGTACATCTGGCGGAGAACGACCCGAGCGTTGCCGAGATGGTTCAGGCGCTGCGGCAGCTCTGGCCCGGTGTGCGCCGCATTGCGGTGGTCGTCGATGCACAGCTGCAGAACGAGTACATCGGCAGCAGCGATCTGCTCGTACGCGGTGTCAGACCGGGTGAGGAGGTCGTCGACATTCTCGAGGCGCTGAGCGGT
>JAUILW010000626.1 GCA_030432795.1 Gammaproteobacteria bacterium | reverse complement strand
AAAACGGTGCTGGGCCTGCATGACAAGACCAGCGGCACGGTACGCTACCGCGAAGAAACCCTGCCGCAGGTGTACAAAGCGGCCGACTTCCAGAAGCATGCCAAGCGCATGCAGATGATTTTTCAGGACCCGTATTCCTCCCTGAACCCGCGCATGACGGTGGCGGAGATCATCGGCGAGGGCCTGCGTCTGCATACCGCGCAAACCTCCGGTGAGATTCGCGATCAGGTCGCTGAGTGGCTGCGCCGCGTCGGCCTGCAGCCAGACCACATGTCCCGTTACCCGCACGAGTTCTCCGGCGGCCAGCGGCAGCGCATCGGCATCGCCCGGGCGCTGATTCTCAAGCCTGAGTTCGTGGTGTGTGACGAGCCAATCTCGGCGCTGGACGTTTCCGTACAGGCGCAGGTGGTCAACCTGCTGGATGAGATCAAGCGGGATCTCGGTCTGACCCTGCTCTTTATCGCCCACGACCTTTCGATGGTGCGCTACGTGAGCGACCGCATGGCCGTGATGTATCTCGGCAGCCTGGTCGAGGTGGGGCCGGCAGACGACGTCTTCTTCCGACCGAAGCACCCGTACACCGAGATCCTCACCGCCTCCAATCCGGAACCCGACCCGGAGCTCGAGCGCACGCGACCATCCACCACTATTGCAGGGGAAATCCCTTCACCGGTGAACGTGCCGCCTGGTTGTCGTTTCGCCGACCGATGCCCGAAGGTCATGGACCGATGTCGCGCGGAAACACCACAGCTCATCAAGCTCACCGACGACCCCAGCCGGCGGGTCGCCTGCTTCCTCTACGACTGACCGCTGCACTCCGGTTGCGCCCCAGCACGCGCACGCAGGGGTGGTTTTCCCACACGCAGGCGCAAAAACGGGCGCTGTTTCACAGACCATGCGTACAGTGAAACTAATATCCATCGACGACTGAGGTTAAGGATGGCTCACGATGCATCAGAACAGGGAAGCGGCTGCCGAGGACATGTTCGAGGAGAACTACTCGGAGTTTTGGGAGGAAGGATCCGACAACGAATTCGAAGACTTCGAAGAAGAGCTCGAGTTCGAGAGTTTCCCGCCGGAGCTGCTCGCGCGATCCATGAGTGATGCGTTGGAGAGGCTGAAGGACTTCGACCCTTTCGCGATCTAGGCACACCGAGGCGCTCCAACAACAGAGCGCAGCTACGCGATGGACGCGGTCAGCAATTCGAGTTCCTCGGCCAGAAGGTCGTAGACCAGCCGAATTCGACGGCTGCTGTGCAGTTCCCGGTGCGCCAGCAGCCACACCGGAATCTCTGGATTGAAGAGCTCTGGAAGCACACACTCCAGATCGTCGAACAAGCTGGCGGCATCCATGGGTAGCACGCCGAATCCGAGCCCCTCGCGTATGAGCTGCAGCATGCAGTTGCCGCTGCCGGCCTGCACACGCACCTGCTCCAGCCGCAGCACCAACCCCTGCTCCGCAAGCGCTGCCAGCAGCGCTTCGCTATCTTCGATACCGACAAAGTCCTTATCTGCCAGATCGGCGAACGTTCGCGGCGAACCTACCTCCTCCAGTAGCCGTCGTGCCGCATAAAGGTGTCCGCGCACAGCGCCGACGCGGCGGCCGATCAGGTCGGGTTGCGTCGGCCGGACGTGACGGATCGCGATATCGGCCTCGCGCCGGATGAGGTCACGCACCTCATCGGAGGCCACTACCTCGACCACGATGCCAGGGGCCCGCTGCCGCAGCTTCCGCAGCATCGCCGGCAGGTAGTACGTTGCCAGCATCTCGGTCGCCGTAATACGAACCCGCCCTTCGACGGCCTGGGATTGTCCCGAAGCGGCGAGCGACACCAGATTGGCCGCCTCGGCCATGGCCTGCACATGTTCAAGCAGTTCCCGACCAGCGACGGTCAACTGCAGCTGCCGGTGCCCGCGCTCGAACAGGGTGACACCAAGGGAATGCTCGAGACTCGTTACCTGACGGCTCACGGTTGGCTGCGTCTGGCCCAACGCTCGTGCTGCCGCAGACAGTGAGCCCTCCAATGCTGCGGCGAGGAACGTCCGTGCCTGGTTCCAGTCAAACGCGAGGTCAGCCCAGTTCATCTATTTTCGTATGCCTATACCCGAGAAATGGCGATTCTATAGGCGAATGACGTATGGCTAAATGGCCCACCAATGGATGCAACACAGGGTTCCCATCATGGCCGTCACATCCGCAACGTTCTGGGACCGGATCGCCGAGAAGTACAGCAGGCAGACAATCTCTGACACTGCGAGCTACACCCGCAAACTCGCCGCAACCCAAGCGCTCATGCGGCCCCAGATGCGCGTGCTGGA
>JAUILW010000625.1 GCA_030432795.1 Gammaproteobacteria bacterium | reverse complement strand
GATGGTGACGGCGTCCACGGGCCCCTCCCGCATCAGGCGCTCCGCTGCGCTGAGGATACGGGCGCGCGCGTTGCGACGCTTGCGCTGCACGCGGGAGAGCGTGCTGCTCGAGGCAGTGGCTTCGGTGTGGGTGGGCATACATCAGGCCGTTGAATGACTACAGTCATAAATGATAGTGTTCAATTACGAATTCAGTCAATGGCTCGGAGCACCGGGTATGTCCGAATACGATGTGATTGTTGTTGGTGTGGGGCCTGTGGGTGCCACGGCTGCGCTGCTTCTGGCGGAGGCGGGCCTCACCGTTGCGGCCGTGGAGCGCGATGCGCAGGTGTACAAGCTGCCGCGGGCGGTGAACCTCGACGGCGAGATCGTGCGCGCCTTTCAGCGCATCGGTCGAGGCGAGGCAGTGGATGCGCTCATGCAGACCACGCGTCCCGGCGACCGTGCGGGGTTTGCCAACTCACGGCGTGAGTGGCTGTTTGGCTCGGAAAGCCGAAATTTCGGCGCCAACGGTTGGCAACCGGCCAATATGTTCGACCAGCCGGAGTTCGAGGCGTACCTGCGCCAGGAGGCGGTGGGCCACGATCGGGTGCACGCGCTGGTGGGATACGAGGCTGTGGCTTTCGAGGATTATGCGGACGGCGTTCGCGTGCAGGTACAGCAGGTAGGAGATGACGAAGGACAGACGCTGGCAGGTCGTTACCTCCTGGCGTGCGACGGGGCGTCGAGCCCTACCCGCAAAACCCTGGGCATCGGCTGGCATGACCTGGGCTACGACCACGACTGGCTGGTGGTGGATGTGATCGCGAAGGAGGGCCACACGCTCACCAACGACGTGCTCCAGGTGTGCGACCCTGACCGCATCTCCACCTATGTGTGCACCAAAGATCCCTACCGGCGCTGGGAGTTCAAACTCAATCCGGGAGAAACGGCGCAGCAGATGCTCGAGCCGGAGATGGTGCACTCGCTCATCGATCCCTGGACGCCGCGCCACACCTACGACATTCGCCGCACCGCGGTGTATCAGTTTCATGCGGCGGTGGCTGACACCTGGCGGGTGGGCAACGTGTTCATCGCCGGCGACGCTGCGCATCAGACGCCACCGTTTCTGGGCCAGGGGATGAACGCGGGTATGCGCGACGTGATCAACCTTGCCTGGAAGCTGCCCCTCGTCATTCATGGCGTGGCGGGTGAGACGCTGCTCGACACCTATCAGGAGGAGCGCGACGCCCATGCTCGTGACCTGGTGGAGTGGGCGGTGTCTGTCGGCCGTCTGATGGAGCATCTCACCGAGGTCGAGCGTGCCGAGCGCCGAGGGCTTCCACCACCGGCGACGCCACCAGCGTTGCGCGCCTCCGGCTATGGCCAGGGGCGGGAGCAGCCGCCGATCCGCGCCGGTGCCGTGCGTCTGGAGCAGGTCAGCGACGAAGGCAGTACCGGCTACCTGTTCAACCAGCCCATCGTGCGCGACGCGCAGGGGGTGGAGCAGCGGCTCGATGAACTGCTCGGGCCGGGCTTTGCCCTGGTGGCCCGGTCGGCGCCGCAGCTCAGCGACGCAAGTCATCGCATTCTCGATGCGCTCGGTGCGCGCGTGGTATCGCTGCAGGGGTTGCAACCCGTGCGCGGCCACTTTGATCGCCTATTCGAGGAACACCAAGTAGCACTGGTGCGCCCCGACCGAATCGTCTTCGGCCACACCACCGATACTTTGACGGCAGATGCATTGGTGGCATCGTTGGCTGAAGCGCTGTCCTTATCTTCTTGAGGGAATCAACATGCAAATGACCTGGTCACACGCGGTGCTCTACGTCCGCGACATGCACAACATGCTGGACTTTTACGAGCGCGCGCTCGGTTTCAAGGTGACCGATCGCGGCCCCCTGGCGGAAGGGGCGCCAGAGATCGTGTTTCTGAGCCAGGCGCCGGATGAACACCACCAGCTGGCGATGATCCAGACGCGCAAGGACGAAGCGCCATCCAATTCGGTGAATCACTTTGCGTTCCGCGTGGCTGCATTCGAAGACGTTCGTCAGCTACATAACGTTCTGGCCCCCATGGAGGGCATCAAGGTGGCGCCGCTCTCCCATGGCAACACGCTGTCCATCTACTTCAATGACCCGGAAGGCAACGGCCTCGAAGTGTTCTGGGACACGCCCTGGCACGTGGCGCAACCGCAGGGCAAACCCTGGGATGTGGGCATGGATGAAGCGCAGGCATTGGCGTGGGTGCAGGAGAGCTTCGGTGGCGAGGACACGTTCGAGCCGCGGGAGAAATACTACGCGCGGCGCGGAGCATCAGCCGGCTGACGATCTGTGGCATATTCA
>JAUILW010000624.1 GCA_030432795.1 Gammaproteobacteria bacterium | reverse complement strand
CATGATGTAGTGCTGACGGATTCAGGTGCGATTGTGGATGGTGAGGATGTGCCCGCCACCATCCTTGTCGCGTCCGGTTCTGCGGTGACGTTGGTCATCGACGGACAGCGAACGGATGCGGCCATCGTTCGCACGGGCGCCGACCTCGGCGTGGTTATCGAAGGCGACCAGATCGTGGTTCGCGAGCTCGCCATGGACATCGACCGCTTCTCCGTACAGAGCGCCGGCGGTGGCGGCATTACCTCGCCGCTGCCCGGGCAGGTGCTGGAAATTCGCGTCAAGGCGGGGGACAAGGTGAAGGCCGGCCAGACGATTGCGGTGGTAGAAGCAATGAAGATGGAGCATGCCATCAAGGCGCCCGCGAATTGCCTCGTGCGCGAGGTGTTCTATGCCGCGGGTGCCCGGGTGGAAGAGGGTGCCGCATTGGTGGCCCTGGAGGAGTTGTAACGATGATGGACTTTGACTTCGGTCTGGGCGAGACCGTGGATATGCTGCGCGACTCGGTAGCGCAGTTTGCGGCGAATGAAATTGCCCCGCGGGCAGAAGCCATCGATCGCGACAACGCCTTCCCGCGCGATCTTTGGCCGAAGCTCGGCGACATGGGTCTTCTGGGGATGACCGTGGAGGAGAGCTACGGCGGTTCCAACCTCGGCTACGTTGCCCACTGTGTAGCGATGGAGGAGATCAGCCGGGCATCGGCGTCGGTCGGCCTGTCCTACGGTGCACACTCGAACCTGTGTGTGAACCAGCTCCGGCGCTTCGGCACCGATGCACAGAAGTCCGAGTTTCTCCCAGGGCTAGTGGCCGGCACCGCTCTCGGTGCTCTGGCCATGAGCGAGCCGGGCGCTGGTTCCGATGTCGTGAGCATGCGTTTGCGGGCCACCGAGGACGGCGACGACTACGTGCTCAACGGCAACAAGATGTGGATCACCAACGGCCCGCAGGCAGATACCCTCATCGTCTATGCCACGGTGGATCCGCAAGCCGGCAGCCGCGGGATCACCGCTTTCATCATCCAGAAGGGTCAGCAGGGTTTCACCACAGGGCAGAAGCTAGACAAGCTCGGCATGCGTGGATCGGATACTTGTGAGCTGATCTTCGAGGATTGTCGGGTCTCCAAGAGCCGTATCCTCGGCGAGGTGGGTAAGGGGGTCGGTATCCTCATGAGCGGCCTGGACTACGAGCGGGTGGTTCTGGCTGGCGGTCCGCTCGGCATCATGCGTGCCTGCATGGATGTGGTCATGCCGTACATGCACGACCGACAGCAGTTCGGCCAGCCCATCGGACAGTTTCAGCTCATGCAGGGCAAGGTGGCAGACATGTACACCGTGATGAACGCTGCCCGCGCCTATGTTTACGCGGTGGCGGCAGCGTGCGATGCCGGCCGCACCACTCGGTTCGATGCTGCGGCATGCATTCTTTATGCTGCAGAGCGGGCCACCGAGATGGCGAGCCAGGCCATCCAAGCGCTCGGCGGTAACGGTTACATCAACGACTTTCCCACCGGACGGCTCCTGCGCGATGCCAAGCTGTACGAGATCGGCGCAGGAACCAGCGAAATCCGACGGATGTTGATCGGCCGTGAATTGTTCGATGCCACATAGCGGTGGCATGGGTATAATTCGCAACCGCGAAAACCAGTTGAAGAGGATGCCAGCTTGACTGCTGTGAAGAATGGCGTGAAAGCCGTGAAGAAAGCTACGCTTATCTCGTTCGCCGTCGTGGCGCTCGCACCGCTGGCCTCTGCGGTCCCTCCTGGAACTGCGGACGACATCCGTGAGCGCTTGAAGCCCGCCGGTACGCTGTGCCGGGCAGGCGATGACTGCGGTACGGCAACCGCAGCGGCGGCAAGCGGCCCGCTCTCCGGAGAGCAGGTGTACAACCAGTTCTGCTTTGCCTGCCATGCAAGCGGCGTGAGCGGAGCGCCTATCCTCGGTGACGCGGATCAGTGGGCACCACGCGTCGCCAAGGGCATGGAAGCGCTGATGGACAGCACGCTCAACGGTCTCAACGCCATGCCTGCCAAGGGCACGTGCGCGACCTGCTCTGACGAGGAGCTTCAGGCCGCCGTGGAGCACATGCTGCCGGAGAGCTAGCCCCTCAGCCGGTTACGCCCCGTTCCCAGTCCAATGCACGATAGCTGAGCGCTTCCGCCACGTGGGAGCGCTCGACGAGGCTCGGAGTATCCAAATCGGTATCCAGGTCGGCAATTGTGCGCCCCACGCGTAGCATCTTGTGGTAGCTGCGAGCACTCAACCGACCTTTTTCCACGGCTTGCGCCACCAACGCGCAGGCGTCTTCCGAGCATTGGCTGAGCAGCAGCTTC
>JAUILW010000049.1 GCA_030432795.1 Gammaproteobacteria bacterium | reverse complement strand
TCGCGGTCTTTACCGAGCGGCTGCGGGGTGAGAATCACACGCTCAAACGGGCGCTCACCGATCAGCGAGTGTTTGCCGGCATCGGCAACGCGTACTCCGACGAGATTCTGCTGCAGGCGGGCCTGTCTCCCTTCAAGCGTCCTCGCGACATGCGTGATGAGGAGTTCGCGCGGCTGCATGCCGCGACGGTTGACGTTATACGGCGTTGGACCGTCAGGCTGCGTGACAAGGCGGCGGGAAAGTGGCCTGCCAAAGTCACCGCATTTCATGAAGAAATGGCGGTACACGGCAAGTACCGTCAGCCCTGCCCGGTGTGCGGTGCGCCGGTTCAGCGTATCGTGTATGCGGAAAACGAAGCCAATTACTGTGCGGGGTGCCAGACCGGTGGGCGTCTGCTGGCCGACCGCTCACTGTCACGTCTGCTGAAAGACAATTGGCCGAAGCGGCTCGAGGATCTGGAGTCGAGCTGAGGGGAAATGAGGAGGGAAAGATGAAGCGTGTTTGCGTTTTTTTGTTTTTGCTCGCGGGTAGCGCATCGGTCTGGGCTGGTGTCGGATCACACCCACAGGTGCGCGGTGCGCTGGCGCTGGTGGATGCGTGGATCGAGTCGGTGCAGGCGTACGACGACGTGCCTGGGATATCCGTGGGCTTCGTGGTCGATCAGGAGGTCGTGTTCAGCAAAGGCTACGGATACGCGAATGTGCGCCGCAAGGTGGAGGCGGACGCCGATACCATCTACAGCATATGCAGTATCAGCAAGCTCTTTACGAGCATTGGGGTCATGCAGCAACGAGACGCAGGCAGGTTGAGCCTGAGGGACGCGGTTGCCGATCACCTGCCCTGGTTCGACATCCAGCCTGGCGATGTCGGTGGCGGCCCGGTGCGCATCAAAGGTCTATTGACGCACTCAGCAGGCCTGCCGCGGGAGTCCGATTTTCCTTACTGGCTCGGCGAGAACCATCCCTTTCCCACGCGGGAGGCGTTGCGAGAGCGTCTCGGTCAACAGCAGATGCTCTATCCGTACGCAACGTTGTTTCAGTATTCGAACCTTGGCCTTTCGCTCGCCGGTGAGATCGTCGCGGCGCGCTCCGGGCAGCCCTATGATGCGTACGTTCGGCAGCATATCCTCGATCCGCTGGGCATGTCCGAAACGCGCACGTTCTTCCCCAAGGACCTCCACGGTAACCGTATGGCGGTGGGCTACCGCGGCAAGCTGCGCTCAGGCGACCGCGAACCCCTGCCGCCATTCGATACACGGGGCATCGCACCCGCCGCCGGCTTCACCAGCACCGTTAACGATCTGGCTCGATTTGCCAGTTGGCAGTTCCGGGTACTGGCTGGTTCCGAGCAATCGGTGTTGTCGAAAGAAACGCTTGCCGAGATGCACCAGGTGGCGTGGGTGGATCCCGATTGGAAGGTTACCTGGGGTCTGGGCTTCGCCATCGACAATGCTGATGGGCAGACCGTGGTCGGCCACGGCGGCGGCTGCCCCGGTTACATCACAAGCCTCCTCATGGTACCGAAACACAAGCTCGCGGCGGTGGTGCTCACCAACGCGGCCGATGGGCCTGCGGACACCATTGGTGTGAACCTCCTGAAGACCGTCGGTGGTGCGCTGCAGAAGCTCGACCAGCCGATTGGCGAGGCGTCGGTTCCGTTGGACGCCTACGCCGGCAACTACGGCTCGCGTATCTGGGGCGGCGAGATCGCTCTACGGCCATGGGGGGCAAGGCTCGTTGGCGTGGCGCTGCCCAGCGACGACATGGACAACCTCGTCAAGCTGCAGCATGTCGAAGGCGATGCCTTCGTGCGCGTGACCGACGACGGCGAGCGGCGTGAGGCCTGGGTTTTTCAGCGCGATGCGAAGGGGAATGTGACTGGCGTGCTGCGCCACAGCAATGTCTACGAGCGCCTGTGACGTAGTTGGCAAACACACCTCACGTTGTCGCTAACATGATGGGTTGTCACTGAGGAAAGGATGGCCGGTGAAGGTCTGCATCGTCGCTCACAATGCCTATGGGGCGTTGGTGAACGATTCGAATCTGCATATCGGCGGAGTTGAGCGTCAGACGGCGATCATGGCCCGCTGGCTGGTCGATGCGGGTCATCCGACGAGCGTGCTGACCTGGGCGCACGGCAGTGCTGCGGACGAAGACCTCGGCGGCGTGCGCATCATCAAGATCTGCCGACGGGAAGAAGGGTTGCCGGGCCTGCGCTTCCTGTACCCCCGCTGGACTTCGCTGGTGCGCGCTATGGCGCGGGCGGATGCGGATGTGTACTTCCACAACTGCGCTGAGGCGATCACTGGCCAGGTGGCGCACTGGGCACATCGGCACGGCCGTCGATTCGTTTATTCGGTTGCGAGCGATCCGGAGTGCGATCCGGCGCTAGCCATCCTGCCGAGCTTCAGGGAGCGAACGCTTTATACCTACGGTTTGCGTCACGCGGACGCGATCCTCGTGCAGACCCGCGCTCAGAAGCAGGCGCTTGCAACCGGCTTCGGGTTGGATAGCCAGGTATGCAAGATGCCGTGCCCGGCGCCTGAGGGCCTCGATGTGGATGGCTTGCTGGCGAAGCGAGGTGCGAGGCCGCGGGTGCTGTGGGTGGGCAGGCTCGCGCCGGTGAAAAACCTGCAGCGCCTGTTTGCCGTGGCTGCTCGGCTACCGGAAGTGCTGTTCGACGTGGTCGGCGGTGAAGATCAGGACCCGGAGTATGCGCAGGAGATGATGCGCATCGGTAACGATATGGCCAACGTCACCATGCACGGCCGCCTGGCCGGTGAACAGGTGGCGCCGCTGCTGCGCAAGTGCTGGATGCTGCTCTGCACTTCCGACTACGAAGGTTTTCCTAACACGTTTCTCGAAAGCTGGGCCCATGCCCGGCCGGTGCTGAGCACCGTCGATCCTGACGGCCTGATCAGTGAGCTGGGCCTTGGCAGGGTCGGTTGTGATGACCGTGGCCTTGCGGAGGCCATCCACGCCTACTGTGCTGCGCCGGACGAGTTGGAAGCGGCGAGTCAGCGCGCCCATGCCTATTTTCGCAGCAACCATGCTGTCGATACCGCGATGCAAGCGTTCGAGTCGGTGTTTTCGGCGGTGCTGCGATGAAGGTGGCCATGGTCACGCAGTTCCCCCGGGATGCGGACCGCCCGGTAGGCGGTGTCGAAGCGGTGAGTGTCAACCTGGCGCGCGCGCTTGCGACGAGCGAAGGCGTGGAGCTGCACGTCGTGACGCTGGACGATGAAGGCCAACGAGCGACCGAGCCGTGGCACGGCGCTACCGTACATCGACTGCCGCGGCCATCGGGATCTATGCTTGGCATGGCGCGCGGCGCTGGGCGTCGGCTGGTGAGTAGCTATGTTGCCGGTCTTGCGCCGGACCTGGTCCATGCACACGACACCTACGGCATCATGGTGCAGGGTCTGCAGGTTCCACGGGTGTTCACGGTGCATGGCTTCATCTACGGTGACACGTTGCTGTCCGACTCTCGGTTTGCGCGGCTGCGCTCCTGGCTCTGGAAGCGGGTCGAAACCGCTGCCTGGGCAGATCAGCCGAACATCGTTTCCATCAGTCCTTATGTGAGAGAGCGTGTTTCACAGTTTTCTGCAGCCGTAATCCGCGACATCGACAATCCCATTGCGGAGCGATTCTTCGACACCCCGAGCCAGCCGGAACCCGGCCGTGTGTTCAGTGCGGCGGTGATCTCCCAGCGTAAGAACACACAGATGCTCGTGCGTGCGGTCAAGGTATTGCGCGACCGTGGTGTGGACGTGCAGCTTCGTCTGGCAGGTCCGGTCATAGAAGCAGGGTATGGAGAAGCGCTGCACCGGCTGGTCCAGCAGGAAGGCCTGGGCGATCACGTGCAGCTGCTCGGTTCCATCCCATCCACCCAGGTGCTGGAAGAGCTGCAGCGTGCATCCGCGTTCGCCCTCGTGTCGCTGGAGGAGAACTCGCCGATGGGCATTGAGGAAGCCATGGCTATGCGCTTGCCAGTGGTGAGCTCCAATCGATGCGGGATGCCCTATATGATCGACCACGGCGCCTCCGGTTATCTGGTGGATCCCTTCGATGCACACGATATCGCTGGCGCCCTGGAACGTAGCCTCGCACGCTCCGCAGCGCTCGGTGCGGAATCCCGGCGCATCGCTGAGCGCCGCTTTCACCCGCGTGAGGTGGCACGGCGCACCCTCGAGTTTTACCAAGAGATACTGTGAAGCGCCTGGGTCTCGGCCTTGCGCTCGTGGTGTTGATCATCGCGCAGCAGTTACTCGTCGTTCCCGGCAACACCCGTCTGGCGGAAGCACTGCACAACTGGTTTCACGTGCCATGGTTTGCGTCGGTCACGCTTGGCCTGGTCGTCCTCTTCGGCACCCGACGCGGAGTGCTTATCGCGCTACTTGTGGCCGTTGGATCAGAGCTCGTGCAGCTGTTTACCGGGCGCGAAGCCAGCGCGCTCGACGTCGGCCGGGATCTCCTGGGCCTTGGCTGCGGGATGCTGGCAGGGCTCGCCTGGCGTCGGAAGCGTGTGTTGCCTGCTGTGGGTGCTGCGTGCGTGTTGCTGCTGGCGGGCTGGCCCATGCTGGAAGCGGTGATTGCCAAAACGCAGGCCCGTGAGCGTTGGCCGGTGTTGATGGACGCCGGCGTGCCTGAATCGTTCTACTACCTGGAACCGACGACCGCTGCTCACCAGGACGAAGATGGGCTGCACCTCGTCATGGCCGCCAACGGCTGGCCGGGGGTGCACGTCACGGAGCCGGTTCCGGACTGGTGTGGCTACGATGTTCTGCTGGCGCGGGTGGAGCTGGATGCGGGTGGGCCCATTGGGCTCTACTTCGGCGTTCGGATGACAGCGTCAGGTGGGTCGACCCATTACACACGCAAACAAGTAACGTTTGGGTCGAGTGACATCAGAGTTCCGCTGAGCGAACTGCTCGCAGGTGGCTGTGCGCCGGTCTACGACCTGTTCATCTACACCAACGGCGAGCACCCGGGCCGGAGGTTGAGCCTCCGGCGGGTGGAGCTGATTCGTAGCTAGGGGATTCGGATCTTCTGACCGGGATAGATCTTGTCCGGGTCCTCGATAACTTCCCGGTTGGCCTCAAAGATCTCGGTGTAACGGGCGCCGTTGCCGTAGGCTTCCGAGGCGATCTTCCACAGCGTGTCGCCGCGCTGAATCACATAGAAGCGGGTCTCTTCAGTGGGGCTTGCTGCCTCCGGGGTGGCGGACACTTCCGGCTCGCTTGCTGCCGGCGCTTCCTCGACGGCAGCGCTCGTCACCACGCGTGGCTCGTCTACCTCAAGCATGTCTGCCTCGACGCGTTCCACGCCTTCGACGTTTCCGGCCATGAGGATGCACTTTTCCTTGGCAGCCTGATTGTTGGCCCATCCCTTCAGCGTTACGCAGCCGTCGTCGTAGAGCACGTTGAGTGCCTTCACGCCGGGATTGTTGGCCTCGATGTGCGCGTGGATGTTCATGGCCGCCTCAGCGTCGCTGGTAAACAGCTTCTTGCCCACGTCCTTGGCGAAGTCGAGTAGTGATCCGAACATGTTGCGTCCCTCTGTGTGGTCTCTCTTGTTACCTTTGTTCTTCTTTTTGGTGCGTACCGATCAGCGCCCGAGAAACTTCCCGGCCATGCCGATCAGATCGTCCAGAGCGGAACCATCGCCATCGGCGTCCAGAAACGAGCCGAGCACGTCGGAGATCTGATTGCCGCCCTGCGCCTGGGTCGTCTGCTTGCTCAAGCCCCCCATGGCAAGGCCCGCTATGAGCGGTAGTATCTGCTTGATGATGCTGCTGTCTACCCCGGTGTTGCCGGCCGCGCGGCCGGCGAGCTCGCGGCTGACCTCTTTGCTGCCGAGGATGTGTCCGAGAATGCTGTTGCCGTCGGCGGTTGCATCTGGCGATCCTAGGCTTGCGGGGTTGTCCACGTAGCGGTCGTGGCTGCCTTTTTGCAGCGCGCCGATCAACGCGTCCAGGCCGCCGGGCTGTCGGGTGTTTTCCTGGATGCCGCGGCTCAGCGTTGGCGCAAGCTGGCCGATGATGTCACGCACCTGACTTTCGCCCAGTCCGAACTGACCGGCGATCTGACGGACGGCGCCACCACTCTGGGCACCGAGGATGCTCTCTAGTAGATTGCTCATGTGTGTTGTCCTCCTTGGATCGGCAAGGGTGCGGCAAAACGGCGGGCGCGGCAATCTTGGCGGTCGATCCCTTCGTAAAAACATCGTCAGGTAACGTGTCCGGCGCACGCCTCGGACGGAACAGGAAGGGCAGCAGGCCGAAGTAAAGGTGCAGCAAATGGAAGATCAGCAATTTCGTGAGGAAGTCAGGAGCTTTCTTGAAGGAACCTTGACGGACGCCATGCGTCAGGCGGCGCTGCAGGGCTTCGGCGTGGATCGGTCGGTGGGTACCGCTTGGCATCGTGCGCTCTACGAACGTGGCTGGATCGCGCCGGGTTGGCCGGTGGAACACGGTGGTACCGGCTGGACGCTCAACCAGCAGCACATTTTTGACACAGAACTGGCGCTGGCCGGTGCGCCCATGCTCATGCCGTTCGGCCTGCAGATGGTTGGGCCGGTGCTGTACACGTTCGGCAGCGAGGCGCAGCAGCGTCAGCACCTGCCCGGGATACTCGACGGCAGCGTTTGGTGGTGTCAGGGCTACTCAGAGCCCGGCAGCGGCTCAGATCTGGCGTCGCTGAAAACCGCAGCGGTGCGCGATGGTGACGACTACGTGGTGAACGGACAGAAGATCTGGACCACCAATGCCCACAAGGCGGACTGGATCTTCTGTCTGGTGCGTACGGACAATTCCGCCAAGCCGCAACGCGGCATCAGCTTTCTGCTCATCGATATGAAAAGCCCTGGCATCGAAGTGCGGCCCATCATCTCCATCGACGGCCTGCACCATCTCAACGAGGTCTATTTCACGGACGTGCGGGTGCCGGTAAGTAATCGTATTGGTGAGGAAAACCAGGGCTGGACCTACGCCAAATTCCTGCTCGGCCACGAGCGCACCTCCATCGCCGATGTGGCGGGTTCGAAGCGCAATCTTGCGTCATTGTCGCGGGTTGCTCAGCAGGAGGTGCCCGATGGCACCGGCGCCTCGCTTGCTGACGATGCAGCCTTCGCCACCCGCTTGCGGGACACGACGATCAAGCTCGAAGCGCTGGAGAGCCTTGAGGCTCGGGTGCTCGCTGAGTTCGCGCGCGGCGGTACGCCGGGTGATGCGGCCTCGCTGCTGAAAGTCCTCGGCACGGAGATGATGCAGGCCATCGAGCTATTGCGTGTGGAAGCAGCCGCCTACTACGCGCTGCCGTTTGAAACCGCGTTGATCGCGGGCCAGTCCCACACGCCGCCGCCAGGGCCGGAATTCGCGCTGCGCGCAGTGAGCAGCTACAACTTCGGGCGGGCGCATACGATCTACGGCGGATCCAACGAGATCCAGCGTAACGTCATCGCCAAAGCGGTGTTAGGCCTCTGACTCGACGACGCCGATCGCCTTCGACAACGCGTGCAGATCGCCCGCGGACAGCATCGCAAACGCGTCGTTGATCCACCGGCGGTTGTCGTCTGCCATGGATGTGAACAATGCGAGGCCCTGTCTCGTCGCCTCCACCGTGAAACTGCGCCTGTCGGTATCTGACAGGCGACGCACCAGCAGACCGTCGTTTTCCATGCGGTCCAGCAGCCGGGTGATGTTGTTGGTGGGGGTCAGCAGGCTGGCAGACAGCTGCCCGACCGAAAGCTGATGCTCGGCTGCCCGATGTAGCTGTGAGAGCACGTCGAAGCGGGCCAGGCTTTGCCCGTACTGGCGCCGCAGCCTCGAGTCCACATCCTTCTGCAGGCCATTGGCCAGACGCACAATCTGAATCCACAGGCGCAGCGTCTGCTCTTCGCGTGATTTGCCCATAGGCGGATCATGACGGGGGGTACACTTTTTGTCACGCTTATATTTGACATGTCAAATATAAGTGCGTAACGTTTTCGTTGTCATCAGGAGACGTGCCCGTGAAGATTCTGTGTCTGGGCGGTGGTCCCGCATCGCTGTATTTCTCCATCCTCATGAAGAAGGCCGCGCCGCATCACGACATCACCGTGATCGAGCGGGGCAGCCGCGACTCTACCTGGGGCTTCGGTGTCGTTTTCTCGGACGAAACGCTCAGGGGCTTCATGGACGCGGATGCCCCGAGCTACCGGCACATCGTCGAGCAGTTCGTGTACTGGGGGGGCATCGATACCAAAATCCACGGCCAGACTATCCACTCCTCAGGACACGGCTTTTGCGGCATGTCGCGCCTGAGGCTGTTGAACATCTTCCACGATCGCTGCGATGAACTCGGTGTGAAACTGCGTTTCGATACTGACATCACCGACCTTGCTGAGCTCGACATGGACGCCTACGACCTGGTGGTGGCCGGCGACGGCCTGACATCGATGATTCGCGAGGCACATGCAGACGCCTTCGGTACTTCAGTTGACCTGCGCCGCAACAAATTCTGCTGGCTTGCTACTTCAAAATCCTTCGACGACTTCACGTTCACCTTTCGGCGCAACGAGCACGGCTGGTGGTGGGCGCACGCTTATGGCTACGAGCCGGGTATGTCGACCTTCATCGTCGAGTGCAGCGAAGAGACCTGGCAGCGGGCGGGTATGGAATCCGCATCGGAGGATGACACCCGGCGTTACTGCGAAGCGCTGTTCGCCGATGATCTGGATGGTCACGGGCTCATCACCAATCGCTCCATCTGGCGCACCTTTCCGGTGGTGCGCAACGAGCGGCTCTACCATCGCAACATGGTGCTCATGGGCGATGCGGTGCGCTCAGCGCACTTCTCCATTGGTTCCGGCACGAAGCTGGCCATGGAAGACGCCATCAGCCTGGCCGGCTGCTTTGCCGAGTCGGGTGATGATGTACCGGGCGCGCTCCAGCGCTACCAGGATCTGCGCAAGGAGGAAGCGGATCGCCTGCAGCGAACGGCGATTGTGAGCCTGAGTTGGTTCGAACATATCGACCGTTACGCGTCAGCGCAAAGCGCGCAGCAGTTCGCGTTCAACATGCTCTGCCGGTCCAAGCGCGTTACCTACGACAACCTGGCGCTGCGCGACCAGCACTACGTTGCGTCGGTGGATCGTTGGTTTGCCGAGCAGGTACGCAGCGACACGGGCTTCGATGACATCGATGTGCAACACCCCGTGGTTCCGGCGTTGCAGCCGTTCCGCATTGGCCGCATGCGCGTGGAAAACCGCTTCGAGCTTTCCGCCATGTGTCAGTATTGCGCGCAGGACGGCTTGCCGACGGACTGGCACCTGGTGCACTACGGTGCCCGTGCTGTTGGCGGTGTGGGGTTGCTCAATACGGAGATGATCTGCATCAGCCCCACAGCCCGGATCACGCCCGGCTGCGCAGGCATCTGGAACGAAGCCCAGGTTGAGCGTTGGAAGCGCATCGTCGAGTTCGCGCACGCCAACTCCAAGGCGAAAGTGTGCGCTCAAATCGGCCACGCGGGGCGCAAGGGTTCTACCTGCGTTCCCTGGGATGGGGGCATCGATCAGCCTCTGCCGAGCGGTGCCTGGCCAACAGTCGCCGCGTCACCGCTGCCTTATCTGCCGCACAGCCCCGCGCCGCGCGAGCTCGATGAGCAGGAGATGGGGCAGATCGTTGCTGACTTCGAGGCAGCCGCCCGCAACGCGGATCTGGCAGGCTTCGATATGGTGGAAGTGCACATGGCGCACGGTTACCTGCTCAGCGGCTTCATCAGCCCGGTTACCAACCGTCGTACCGATAGCTACGCGGGGGACATCGCGGCGCGCATGCGGTTTCCGTTGCGGGTGCTCGATGCGGTGCGCAGTGCCTGGCCGCAGGACAAGCCCGTCTCCGTGCGTGTGTCGGCGACGGACTGGGTCGTGGATGGCCTGAGCGAGGCGGACATGCTCGAAGTGGCGCGTCTGCTGAAAGCGCATGGGGTCGACATCATCAACGTCTCCACGGGCCAGGTGACCAAAGACGAAGATCCGATCTACGGGCGTATGTTTCAGGCGCCGTTTGCCGATCAGATTCGCAACGAGGTGGGCATCCCCACCATCGTCGCGGGCAACATCACCACCGCCGATCAGGCCAACACGCTCATCGCTGCCGGCCGAACCGACATCGTGGCGCTGGGCAGGCCGATCATGAACGACCCGCACTTTGTGTTGCGTGCGGCGGCGCACTACGATCACCGGCAGCAGGCGTGGCCGCGACAGTATCTGTCGGGCAAGCCGGCGGCCGAAGCGGCGGCCCGAGGGGATCGGGAAGAGGTGTTGGAGCTGAGAGAGAACGCAAGGCCGCCCAATCCCACCGAAGCGCTGGCCATTGCCGTGGCGCGCGGTGAGTTGCTGCAGGGTTAGCGGGTTCGGCAGGGGTAGCGGGTGAAGGCCCAGGAGGTTGGTATGAGTTACAGCAACGCAAGCATCGCAGACCTGGTGCAGCCGACGAAGCTGCACCGCAATCTGTACGTCGATCCGCAGGTGTTCGATCTGGAGATGCAGCGCATCTGGGGCAATGCATGGATCTACATCGGCCACGATAGTCAGGTGCCGCAACCGGGCGACTACATCACGCTCAACTACGGAAAAATGCCGGTGGTGATGGTGCGTGACCGCGCCGGCGCGGTGCACGTGCTGCACAACCGCTGCGGCCACAAGGGTGCCAAGCTGGTGGATAAGCCATGCGGCAAGGTCAACGCCTTCCGCTGCTGCTACCACGGTTGGACCTACAAGCTCGATGGCACGCTGGCCGGCGTGCCGCACATGACGGGTTACGAGGGTACCGGCTTCGATAAGTCCGATCCGCAATACAGCATGCAGAAGCTCACGAGCGCCAGCCATCGCGGGTTTGTGTTTGCCACGCTCAACGCCAACCCTCCAGCGCTGCGTGATTGGATGGGCGGCGCTGGAGATGTACTCGATAACCTCTGTGATCGGTCGCCGGAAGGCGAGGTGGAGGCGGCGGGCGGCGTGCTGCGTTACGAGCACGAGTGCAACTGGAAGCTGTTTCTCGAAAACCTCAACGACACCATGCACCCCATGGTCGTGCATCAGTCTGTCGTGGACGCGGCGCTTGATTACATCAAGACGCTGCCGGAGGACTCGCCGCGCCGGGATGAGGCGGAGATCATCCCGCCATTTGGCGCATCATACGAGGCATTCGAAGCCACCGGCATCACGGGCTTCAAGTACGGCCATCACTATGACGGCGGCAAGACCAGTATCCATGCGGATTACAGTGTGGACCCGGATTACGAGCGCGCCATGCTCGACGCCTACGGACCCGAGCGCACCCGTGAGATCCTCACATTCAATACGCACAACACGTTGTTCTACCCTTCGCTGACCATCAAGTCCGCAGTGCAGAACATCCGCGTAGTGCGTCCTATCGCCGTGGACAAGACCATCATCGAAACCTGGTCTTTTCGTCTCAAGGGCGCGCCAGAGTCCATGTTGCGGCGAACGCTTCTGTACTCCCGGCTGATCAATTCCAACGGTTCGATGGTAGGGCCTGACGATCTCACCGCCTACTTCCGTGTGCAGCAGGGACTGCAATCTTCTGCCAGCGACTGGGTGGAAATGCACAGAAACTACGGTGCCGATCAGGATCTTGGCGACCGTCTGACCAATACGGGCACGAGCGATCTCGACATGCGTACCCAGTATGCCGCCTGGAAGCACTACATGACGGAGGCGGCATGACTCAGGTGGTGACGAGCGATGCGGCCATTCGCGATATCGAACAGCTTTTGTATCAGGAGGCGTCGTTCCTGGATGCGGCGGATCTCGACGGCTGGATCGATCTGTACACCCAAGACGGGACTTACTGGATGCCGGTAACCCCCGAGCAGGAAAGCCCGCTCGATCATATTTCGTTGTTCTATGACGACCGTGTGCTCATGGAGGTGCGCCGGCGCAACATCAAGCATCCTCGCGCCGCGTCCAAGGACTATCCGGTTCGCTGCTCACACATCATCTCCAACATCCGCGTCGCCGATGAAGGCGACGCGTCCTGCACCGTGCACTCGAACTTCCATTGCCTGATGTATTACAACGGCAAACAGACGATGTATGGTGGCCGCTACATGCATGAACTGGTGCGGCAGGAGGGGCGCTGGATGATTCGCCACAAGCGCGTCGACCTGATCAATTGCGATGCGGCCCTGAACACCATCATCATCTATATCTGAAGTAATCGAAGCTGGACAAATGGCACTGGTGAAATACATCGACGCGCATGGCGTCGAAACGGAAGTGGATGTCTGCAACGGCGATACGGTCATGGAGGGAGCAACCGCCAATGGCATTGACGGTATCGTCGCGGAGTGCGGTGGCGGCTGTGCCTGCGCGACCTGTCACTGCTATGTGGATGAGGCCTGGTACGACGTGCTCACGCCTCCGAGCGATGCGGAGCGCGATCTGCTCGAGTGCGTGGGCGAGCCGCAACCCACCAGCAGGCTAAGCTGCCAGATCCACGTGAGCGATGAGCTGGATGGCCTGGTGGTGCGGCTGCCGGAATCTCAGTATTGAACGAGCTACTCGTCAGGTTCGC
>JAUILW010000623.1 GCA_030432795.1 Gammaproteobacteria bacterium | reverse complement strand
CTGCCCTGAACGCGCAGGTACGTTTTTCACGCAGGGAGATCTTCAGCCTTACCGCGGTTCTGCTGCTGGCCTTCGGCGCCTCCCTCGGCATGGCGTTCAACATCGACGCCATCGCCATCTCTTTTGCCGTGGGCAACGCCGATGCCGGCCTCGTCGCAACGCTGGAGATGGCCGCCATCGCGACCGGCAACCTGGCGACAGCCCGCTTCGTGCAGCGCCTGCCTCAGCACCGCTTCTACACCGGTTGCGTGCTGCTGATCGCCTGCATGAACGCACTGTCCATTGTTACCCCAGACATCGGTTGGCTCATCGCTACCCGGCTGCCCGCCGGGCTCGCCCTCGGCGCGCTGGTGGCGACCATCATGGCCACGGCCGGCAGGTCCGACGCACCCGAACAGACCTTCGGCCTCATCAACGCCTGCGTGGGCGGCATGGGCATTGCAGTGTCCTGGGTGCTACCGCGCGCGCTGCTGCTCGGCGAGGCAGCACCTTCGACCTGGGCGTTGTCCGCAGCAGACGGCCTGTACATCACCTACACCGCAGCAGCCGTTGCGGCGCTGATGTTCGTGCGTCTCACCCCACAACCAGCCCCGCATTCAGGCCACGCCGCAGTGGACGCCGACGGCCACCGCTGGGCACCGCTGTTCGGACTCGGCCTGCTGTTCTTCGGCCACGCGTTGCTGGCGGTGTTTCTTGTACGGATCGGTCGCGAGGCCGGCATGGCACCCACCAGCATCGGCTACGTGCTCATGGCCGGTGGCGCGGTTGGTATTGTTGCACCGCTGGCCAGCGGCTATCTGGCCGCCCGCACCCACGCGCTGCCTGTCGTACTCGCTTTGCTGTGCGCTCTGCTGGTGCTGGCGGTGTTGCTTCCGGGTGGCACTGCCATGTCGTACGCGCTCGTCGCCCCTTTATTTGCGGCACTACCCGTCGCCGTGATGCCGCCACTCCTGGGGGCGGCGGCAAAGGTCGATCCGAGCGGCCGCATCACCGCATCGCATCCGGCGTTTGTAATGCTCGGCGGCGCTGCCGCACCGCTTATGGGCGGCTGGCTCAGCGACCAGGGCGGCTTCGCCATCAACGGCTACAGTGCCGCCGCGTGCATCGCCATCGCCGCCCTGCTCATCACCCCGACACTGCGCGCCGCCGACCGCCTCAGGACGCAGGCTCAGGCAGCTTGATCTCCAGCGGCGGACAGCCCTCAGGCTGCGGCGGCAACGGTTGCTTCTGCATTCTGCCCACCAGCTCGATGAACACACCGTCCGGGTCGATGGCGTGCACGATGCCTGATTCGTCCTCACCCGTGCCGGAGCAGCAGGCCGCCGGCTCCGACAGAAACGGCACGTTCTGCGCCTCGAGGATGGCCACCGCGCGTTCCAGATCGGTGACGAGCAGCGCCAGCCGGTTGATACCGATGCGGTTGATGGGCGGCGGGTACGCCGGCTCAGCATCGAACGGCGTGATCCACTGCAGCAGGCGCAAGCGATGCGCATCGCCCCGGCCGATGGCGATGTCCACCGCGCGCACCTCGAACGGCGCGTTGAGACCGTATGCGCGCGCATGGGTTGCATCGCCCTTGACCGTGCGCGGCTCGGCCAGCGGCGCGTAGCCGAGCCGCCCGTAGAAACGCAGCGACGCATCCAGATCGCTGACGTTGATGGCCACGTACGGCATGTCGAAGATATGCATGGGCCCGTCGCGCTCAGCAGCCTCAGCGGCTGATTCCGTGAGTTTGTAGAGCACGCGGTCCGGGTCGCGGAAGAATACGAAACGCGCCGGCGCTTCGCCGTGGGGCGGCGACAGCAGCTCCACGCCCATGCTTTCCAACGTCGCCACGTCCGCGGCGAAATCCGTGGTCGCAAACGCCGCATAAGCAGCACCCAGATGATTGGGCAACTCGTAGGGTGGCGATCCATCGAACGGGTGGCGGAACTGCAGGAGGTCGATGGACGCTGGATTCGGGCTCCCTGGCAGCGTCATGACCTCACCCTTGGCAAGCTCGTACTGGCACACGTCGAACATCCCCAGCGCCCGCGCCATGGCGTGCGTATTGGTGAGCGGGAAGCCCGTGATGCCCTCTGTGTAGCCCAGCTGGCGGTAGAACGCCCGCGCGCGGTCGAAATCCGGCGTGTGGGTAGCAAAGTGGATACGGGCAAACAGGCCAATGTCATCCGCCGCCAGATCATCCACCACCGGCATCTGCAGCCGTAGTCCCTCATTCGCCTCCGCCTCATCGACCCCGCCCTGCGGGGCCGCACAACCCACCAGCAGCACCGCCAGCGCAGCACCAATACCGATTGCGATAGTTTTGATGACCTTCCCCTCGTGATTGCAGCAA
>JAUILW010000622.1 GCA_030432795.1 Gammaproteobacteria bacterium | reverse complement strand
TGGGGCTCATTCGTCTCCAGCCGCATGTATGCACAAGGCGTTACCTGCAACCATTGCCACGACCCGCACACTACCCGGGTGCTGACAAACGACAACACGCTGTGCACCCAGTGCCACTCGCCGGCAGGCAACGCTGCCTTTCCAACGCTGCGCCTGGCATCCTACGACTCGGTCGATCACCACATGCACACACCGGCAACACAAGCCGCTCAGTGCATCACCTGCCACATGCCGGAGCGCACCTACATGGCGGTGGATGCAAGACGGGACCATGGCTTTCGCGTGCCCCGCCCGGATCTCGGCGCCGATACGCGCAGTGTCTGCGCCTCCTGCCATGCGCAGAGCGATCCGACACAAAACAACGCTTGGGCCGCACGGGTAATAGAGGATCACTTCGGTCCGCGCCGGGCCAGCAATCTAGCCACCGCATTGCACGGGGGCACCGAAGAGGGCCTGAGCCAACTGGCGAACAACGCCCAGGCACCGGCGATGTTGCGCGCCACCGCCCTGGCCGGCCTGGCAAACGGCCATACCTGGCAATCCCGCCAGGCCATCGAGAAGGCGCTGGTCGAAGAGAGCGGTCTGGTTCGCCTGGGTGCTCTGGCGGGGGTGCACCGATTGCCCGAAGGGCAACGCAATCGCGCGCTGCTGCGCGCCTCCTCGGATCCCCTGCTTGCCGTGCGTTTAGAAGCGGTCGCGCAAGCACTTGCCATCCCCGGCAGCCAGGTTGCAGACAGTGCGGTGGAGGAGTACCGAGCCGCGCAGATGCTCAACGGCGACACGCCCGAGGCGCAGGTCAACATGGCCACACTGCACCGCTTCGAACAGGACCACCTCGCCGCCGAAGGTGCGCTTAAGCGCGCCCTGGAGATCGAACCCGACTTCTTACCGGCGCTCGTGAACCTCGCAGACGTGCTGCGCACCCAAGGCCGGGAAGAAGCAGCAGGCGCGCTACTGCTACGCGCCGCTCGGGGCCCTGCTGCGAACGCCGAGGCTGCTTATGCATATGGTTTGTGGCTGGTGCGCAACGGGCGCCAGAAGGAATCCATCGAATGGCTACGCAGTGCTGCGGAGATCGCGCCAGACAATCCGCTCTACGTCTACGCCTACGCCCTTGCGCTCGATGCTGCGGGCAAGCGGGCCGAAGCGATCAGCGTCATCGAGCTGGCAGCCTCTGGACGACATGCAAGGGATGGTGAGGTACTGTTTCTCGCCGCCACATTACGCCGCGATGCCGGTGATCGGCAAACAGCGGCTCGCTGGGCCAGGCGCTTGTCGGACATTGGCGATCCTAGAGGTGCCGCACTCCTGCGACAGCTCGCTGTGGGATCAGGCTGAGCTGCCCTGCGCAGGTTGCTCGGAATCTGCTTCCTGAGCGGAGATCTTCACGTAGATTTCTTCCCGGTGTACCGGCACGTTGCGTGGCGCCTTGATGCCCAGCCGCACCTGATTGCCGTTCACTGCCACCACGTACACTTCGACATCGTCACCGATACGAATCGCTTCTCCCGGTCGTCTCGTCAGAATGAGCATGGTTCCCCCGTGGTCTTCTCTTCTAGTAAGAGTCTGTTTACTCAGCGTCTGCTGTTCAGACTCCAGTGCTCTGAGTCCGTTGCTCCGAGCTGTTGGAGCGCCTCTCTGATGGCCGTCAAGTATACATACATGCTTGACCATGCATACATGTATGTACCCTGGCTTTGTGCTGCATATTTGCCTAGATTGCAGGGATTGTGAGCAAATTGCAGACACAGAGCAGCGACACCCGGCGGCGCCTCATCGATGCAGCAATCGACCTGTTGTATGACCGTGGCCTTGCGGGCACGACTTTCGTTGAGGTTGCAAAGCAAGCGGGGCTGAGCCGCGGTGCGGTCCACCATCACTACGCGAGCCGCACGGATCTTCTGGAGGACGTGCTCGATCACATCGGTGCGGCGCTGCGACACGAGGTCAAGGCGCAACTGGAATCAGTGCCCGGCACCAGCCCATCGCTGAACACTCTGGTGGATTTCGTGTGGGAGCAAATCAACAACCGCGCCTACCTCGCCTACCAGCAGATTCGCAGCGGCGTGCGTGGCGACAGCGCGGACACACAGCGCCTCATGAGCAAAATGCGCGCGGTGACTGATGCCTGGACCCAAGCCGCCGGCAACTTGCGCACCGATTCCAGCGTGGTAAACAGCGAGTTGCCCCGCATCGTGCTGGCGGCGCTGCTGGGCGCATCGGTAACGATGCAGACCGCTGGCGCGCCGGCCCACGACCCGGACTTCCAACGCTTTCGCGACCAGCTCAAACAGCTCATCAGCCTGGCTGAGCTGAGTGCACCGCCTGGCACGCAACGCG